>CBDUYQ010000084.1:0-5827 GCA_965371475.1 uncultured bacterium | reverse complement strand
GCGCCGTCATCCATGCCAGCGGTGACAATCTGGTACACGGCGAACCCGATAACCAAAGTCCCGATTCCACTGTAGAGATACCGGATTGCCGTTTTGCTGCTCACAACTGGTTTCTACTTCGCCACCTTTTCGGGTGCTACTTTGCCGGTGGCGCGAGCAACAATGTCCTCACCCACATCAACGGGTACGATGGCGTACTCCTTAAAGTGCATGGTGAAGGTGCCGCGCCCCTGGGTGCGTGACCGCAAATCCGTGGCGTAGCCGAACATGTTGGCCAGCGGCACGGTGGCTTTGACCACCTGCGACCCGGCTACGTTCTCCATGCCCGCAACATGTCCACGCCGGGAACTGACGTCGGAAATCACATCGCCCATGTACTCTTCCGGCACGACGACTTCGAGAGCCATCACCGGCTCCATCAGGACGGGGCGAGCCTTCCGGGCGGCGGCCTTGAAGGCCATCGAACCGGCAATCTTGAAGGCGACCTCGGAGCTGTCCACATCGTGGAAGCTGCCGTCCACCAGCCGGACGAGGATGTTGACCATCTCGTACCCGGCAACGATGCCGCCCTGCATGGCCTCAAAGATGCCAGACTCCACCGGCCCGATAAACCCTTTCGGGATGGCGCCGCCGACAATCCCATCGACGAATATCATGTCGTTTTCCTTGTGGTGGCGGGCCTTGCCCCGATCGAGCAGCTTCTGAATCTCTTCGGAGGGATGCAGCGGGTCGAAAGGCTCAATCACAATCTCGGCGTGCCCATACTGCCCGCGGCCGCCGGTCTGGCGGATGTACCTGCCTTCGGCTTCGGCCTGTTTACGAATGGTCTCGCGGTAGGCCACCTGCGGACGGCCCACGTTGGCGGCGACGTTGAACTCGCGCAGCATGCGATCGGTCAGAATTTCCAAGTGCAGTTCGCCCATGCCGCTGATTAACGTCTGTCCGGTGTCCGGATCGGTGTGGACCTTAAAGGTGGGGTCTTCCTGCTGAAGTTTCTGCATGGCCTGCGAAAGTTTTTCCTGGTCGGCCTTGGTCTTGGGCTCGATGGCGACGGAGATGACCGGCGCCGGGAAGTCCATGGCTTCCAGAATAATCGGCTTCTCTTCCAGGCAAAGCGTGTCGCCGGTGGTGACGTTCTTGAGGCCGACGAGAGCGCCGATGTCGCCGGTGCAGGCTTCGGGAACCTCTTCCCGCTTGTTGGCGTGCATTTGCAGGATGCGGCTGACCCGCTCCTTGCGGTCCTTGGTGGCGTTATAGACGTAAGAGCCCGCCTTGAGCTTGCCGGAATAAACCCGGAAGAAGGTCAACTGTCCGACAAAGGGGTCGGTCATAATTTTGAAAGCCAGCGCGGAGAACGGCTCATCGTCGGAGGCCCTCCGCTCGGCCGGGGTTTCGGCGTCCATTTCAGTGCCTGCCACGGCGGGGACATCGAGGGGGCCAGGCAGGAAGTCCACAATGGAGTCGAGCAGCGTCTGTACGCCCTTATTCTTGAAAGCCGTGCCGCAGATGACCGGAACAAGCTTCATATCAATCGTCGCGCGGCGGAGTCCGGCGCGCAACTCTTCGGTGGTCATAGCCTCTCCGTGCGAGTACTTCTCGAACAACGCCTCATCGTGCTCAGCGATGTAGGCGATGGCTTTGTCCTTGTGTTCCGCATAGAACTCGCGGTTGATTTCGCTGGCCTTGACGGCGGCGCGCACCGCCGGGCGCTGGTTGAGGAACTCTTCCTCCCAGAGCTGCTCCACGGCAATGGTCTCGTACTCCGCTCCCAGGGAGTCTTCCTTCCAGATGCGGACTTTGTCATCCAGGAAATCAATCACGCCGAGGAAGGTGTCTTCTTTGCCGAGGGGGAATTGAATCGGGGCGGGGTCTGCGGTCAATCGCTGCCGCATGGAACGGATACAGTAGTCAAAGTCCGCGCCAACGCGGTCCATTTTATTGATAAAGGCGATGCGGGGAACGTGGTAGCGGTCAGCCTGCCGCCAGACGGCTTCCGACTGGGGCTGCACCCCGGCCACAGAATCAAAAACGGCCACGGCGCCATCCAAAACCCGCAGTGACCGCTCGACTTCAACCGTAAAATCCACGTGACCCGGTGTGTCAATGATATTAATCCGGTACTCATCGCCAAAGCGCTCCCAGGAACAGGTGGTGGCAGCAGACGTAATGGTAATGCCGCGCTCGCGCTCCTGGTCCATCCAGTCCATGGTAGCGGCGCCGTCATGCACCTCGCCCATCTTATGGCTGACCCCGGTGTAGTAGAGGATGCGCTCGGTCGTAGTGGTCTTACCGGCGTCGATGTGCGCCATAATGCCGATGTTGCGCAATTTTTCCAGTGGTACGGTTCGCGGCATAACTACTCTGTTCTCTCCTAAAACCCTCTTCGGGAAATCCCCAACCTACCAGCGATAGTGGGCGAAAGCCTTGTTGGCTTCGGCCATGCGGTGGGTGTCGTCCTTCTTCTTAATCGCGCCACCGCGGTTGTTGGCGGCGTCGAGAAATTCTTCCGCCAGCTTGTCCTTCATGCTCCGCCCGGCGCGTCCGCGGGAATACTGCAACAGCCACCGGATCGCCAGCGACAACCGGCGGTGCGAGTTGACCTCAATCGGAATCTGGTAGTTAGCGCCGCCCACCCGCCGGGACTTGACCTCGAGCGTGGGCTTGACGTTTTCGATGGCCTTCTGAAAAACCTTCAGCGGGTCTTCGTTGGCCTTCTTCTGCA
Organism: uncultured bacterium; assembly: GCA_965371475.1. Lineage (GTDB taxonomy): Bacteria > Acidobacteriota > Terriglobia > Acidiferrales > 2-02-FULL-67-57 > CBDUYQ01. The sequence continues at coordinate 3,105 of CBDUYQ010000084.1, read as the reverse complement.
TGATTTCCATCGACCCGTAAAAGACCCGGGCGGCGGTGGACTTCTTGCCGTCCCACATCATCGAGTTGATAAACCGCTGCACCAGCGGGCTGCCGTACAAGGCGTCCGGAGGCGTATCGTGGCGAATGGGTTTTCCTTTTCTTGCCATAGCGGAATTCTCTATCCCCCTGCCTTGGGCCGCTTGGCGCCGTACTTGGAGCGCGACTGCTTGCGGCCTTCCACGCCGAGCGTGTCAAGCGTCCCGCGGACAATGTGGTACCGCACGCCGGGGAGGTCCTTCACGCGGCCGCCGCGGATGAGCACGATGGAGTGCTCCTGCAAATTGTGGCCCACGCCGGGGATGTAGGAGGTAACCTCCATCCCGTTGGAGAGCCGTACGCGGGCGATCTTTCGCAGCGCCGAGTTCGGCTTTTTCGGCGTCATAGTCTTCACCTGGACACAGACGCCCCGCTTCTGCGGCGAGCGTTGCAGCGCCGGCGATTTGGTCTTGGCCTTGATCTGCTTGCGGCCATGACGCACTAATTGCGCAAAAGTAGGCACAATGCCTCCTAAACTTTCGTTCCGGGTACAGACTCCCTCGGTGACTTAGCAGTCCCACGGAGTCTATTGGAAGTCTCTTCGATCCCGCCCAAATGGCAGCGGGTACTGCGCCTGCAAAAGACTTAACCCGAGGCCGACCCTGGATCCCCCCGGCCTTGCCACGGGGTACAACCGTCACCTCCGAAACCATACTAATTTACTGAATAATCGGTATTATTGTCAACCCGGCACAGGGTCATATTGACCGTAAAATGGAACTCCGGAGGAAAGCTCTCTCAGATTTCAAGGACCTCTTTTTCCTTGGCCTTGGTGAGCGAATCGAGCTTGCCGGTGTACTCGTGGGTGACCTTTTCGAGGTCGTCGAGCCCGCGGTGCTCCTCATCTTCTCCTATTTTCTTGTCCTTGAGGAGCTTCTGCGTCACCTCGCGGGCGTCGCGCCGGATATTACGGGCTGCGGTCTTGTGGCTTTCGAGGACCTGGTGGAGATGCTTGACCATGTCCTTGCGCCGCTCCTCGGTCAGGGGCGGAATCGGAACCCGGATGACCTTGCCGTCATTGCTCGGGTTCAACCCCAGCTCGGCGGACTGGATGGCCTTCTCCACCGGAGCAATCATAGTGGGATCAAAGGGCTGGAGCACAATCAATGTTGCATCCGGGGTGATCAGCTTGGCCACCTGGTTGAGCGGCGTCGGGGAGCCATAGTAGTCCACCCGGATGCCGTCGAGCAGCGTGACCGAGGCCCGGCCGGTGCGAATCTGGCCGATCTCGCGCTGGAAGTCTTCCACGGTCTTGTCCAAGCGCCCGCGGGTGGCCTGCAAGACCTCCTTGATAGTTTCAGCAGACTGCATCGGAAATCCCCTTCCCGGTGGTTAAGGCCCCGTCGGGGCCCCACACTTGAAACCAGCCTAGTGTAGTGCGTAGCGGCCCTGGGAGCAAGAAAGAATCGCTCCGGTGTCACGCCGTCATCTCAGGCCGTGATCAGCGACCCGACCTTTTCGCCCTGCACCGCCCGCAGGATGTTGCCCGGCTGGGTCATGTCGAAAACAATAATCGGCAGCGAGTGGTCCATGCAGAGCGAAACCGCCGTGGCGTCGATGACCGCCAGCGATTTCGATATGACATCAATGTAGGAGATGCTGCTGTAGCGCTGGGCGCCGGCATTGAGTTTCGGGTCGGAGTCGTAGATGCCGTCCACCTGGCTCGCCTTGAGCAGCACATCAGCCTTCAATTCCATGGCCCGGAGTGCGGCGGCCGTATCAGTGGAAAAATAGGGGTTGCCAGTCCCGCCAGCCAGCACCACTACGCGCCCCTTTTCCAGGTGGCGCTCGGCCCGCCGCCGGATGAACGGCTCGGCCAATTGGTGCATTTCGATGGCCGTCATCAGCCGGGTGGGGACGCCGATCTTTTCCAGGTGGTCAGTCAGGGCCAGACCATTGATGACCGTGGCCAGCATGCCCATATGGTCAGCAGTAACGCGGTCGAGCCCGCGCGCGTCGGAGGTCCGTCCGCGAAAGATGTTGCCGCCCCCGACGATGGCCGCGACCTGGACGCCCATCTCCATGACATCTTTGATTTCGGAGGAAACTTCCGTGACGGTTTCATCGTGGATGCCGGAACTCTGAGAACCGGAAAAAGCTTCGCCGCTGAGTTTCAGGAGAACCCGTTTATAGACAGCCTTGCCAGCTTTTGCCATGATGTGCTTCCTGCCGGGCCGCAGCGGACCCGGCGCCATTCGCCGATAAGCGAATGGGACCTATTCCTGCTCGCCGGCCTCTTCCGGCTGCACGGTCTCCGCCGCCAGGGTAGCTTCGCCCAGCTTGAAACGAACGAAGCGGCGGACCTTGACGTTCTCGCCGATTTTGGCAATCACGCCGCTTACCAACTCCCTGACGGTGACTTTGTCATCCTTGATGAAGTGCTGCTCGAGCAGGCAGGCCTCTTCGTAAAACTTTTCCATCTTGCCGTCGACAATCTTTTTGATAACCTTTTCCGGTTTGCCGGACTCGTGCGCCTGACCCAGGTAAACATCGCGCTCGCGCTCGAGGATTTCCGGGGTCACGTCTTCGCGAGCAACATAGCGTGGCTCGGCCGCGGCAATGTGCAGGGCGATATCGCGGCACAGACCTTGGAAGTCGTCGGTGCGGGCGACGAAGTCAGACTCGCAGTCGATCTCCACCAGGACGCCGATCTTGTCCCCGGCATGGATATAGCTGGTGACCCGGCCTTCAGTGGTGGCGCGTCCGGCGCGGCGCTGGGCCTTGGCCATCCCCTTCTTGCGCAGCCAGTCAACCGCCTTTTCCAGATCGCCGGCGGTTTCCTGGAGCGCAGCTTTGCAATCCATGAAACCGGCGCTGGTCTGGTCGCGCAGTTCTTTGACGAGTTTGGCTGAGACATTCACCTTATCGGTTTCGGGTGGTTGCGTGCCCACGTTTTGTTCCGCTCCTTACAAAAAAACAGCAGGTCAGCGGTCCTTCTCCGCTCGCCTGCCCGGGCCATAGCCCAACTCTCCGAAAAAAGTTTTCATGCAGTTTCGCTGGTGGCAGATTCCTCGGCCGGGGTTTCAAC
>CBDUYQ010000083.1:0-5981 GCA_965371475.1 uncultured bacterium | reverse complement strand
GAGCCCGCCATCCTGGAATACTTCCGGCAGCGCGGCGCGGAAAACGCCGGCGACTACCTCCGTTTGCTGGGGGCGGGCTGCTACGACCACTTCCAGCCGGTGGTGATTGACGCGCTCATTTCTCGCGGGGAGTTCCTGACCGCCTACACGCCCTACCAGGCGGAAATCTCGCAAGGGACGTTGCAGGCCATCTTCGAATTCCAAACCCTGCTCTGCCAGTTAACCGGGCAGGAGGTTGCCAATGCTTCCATGTACGACGGCTCGACCGCGTTAGCCGAAGCGGTCCTGATGGCGCTGCGGATTAAACGCGACCGTACGCGGGTGATTGTGGCACGTTCGGTACACCCCGAATACCGCGCCGTGCTTACCACCTACCTGGGCGGACAGGACATCGACCTGGTGGAGATTCCCAGCAACAGCAAAGGGCAGATTGATACGGCTGCTCTGGGCCAAGCGCTCGACGGTAACACGGCGGTGGTGGCTATCCAGTCTCCAAACTTTTTTGGGTGTATCGAAGACGTCAAAGCCCTGGCCGAACTGACCCACAAGCACGGCGCGCTGCTGGTGACTACTATCACCGAGCCGGTCTCGCTGGGCCTTTTGAGTCCACCGGCAGAATCAGACATCGTGGCATTGGAAGCGCAAGGCTTCGGGCTGGCCGTGAGCTACGGCGGACCCTTTGCGGGCGTCATCGCCACTAAGCAGCAGTTCGTCCGCCAGATGCCGGGGAGGCTTACGGGGCAGACCACCGACGTCGACGGGCAGCGCGGCTTTGTGCTGACCCTCTCCACCCGCGAACAGCACATCCGGCGTGAGAAAGCCACCTCCAACATCTGCACCAACCAGGCGCTCTGCGCGCTGGCGGTGACCATATTTCTGACGGTGTACGGCAAACAGGGATTGCGCGAGCTGGCCGAACAGAACCTGGCCAAGGCGGCTTACCTTTGCGGCGAACTGGAAAGAATAGCTGGCGTGGAGCGGCTCTACGCGGCGCCGTTCTTTAACGAATTTGCTGTCTCGCTCAAAAGGGATGCGGGAGAAGTCCTGGCTGCCTTGCAGAAGGAAAAGATTCTCGGCGGTGTTGCGCTGGCGCGTTGGTATCCGGAGCACAAAAGCGCGCTACTGGTTTGCGCCACCGAGACCGCCAAGAAAGAAGACCTCGACCGTTTCGTTGCCGCGCTCGGACGCGCGGTGGGAAATTAAAACGATGGGAAACAAAATTCGCAAAGCTGCGCCGCACGTTACCCAGAGCGAAGGTCTGATATTCGAAAAGAGTTCGCCGGGCAAGTACGCCTATTCCCTGCCCGCGCTGGACGTCCCGGCGGTGGAGGCGGCCAAGACGCTGGGTTCCGGCAACGTGCGCGAAGAGATCCCCGGCTTCCCGGAAGTCAGCGAGATTGAGATTATCCGCCACTTCACCCGGATTTCCACCTGGAACTACGGCATCGATTCCGGCATGTACCCGCTGGGCTCCTGCACCATGAAGTACAACCCGCGGGTCAATGAAATCGCCGCGCGCACCCCGGGGCTGGCCACCGAGCACCCCTACCAGCCGGACGAAGTCAGCCAGGGCTGCCTGAAAATTCTGAAGCTGCTGGAGGACTGCCTCACCGCCATCACCGGCATGGATGCCGTGACCTTGCAACCGGCCGCGGGGGCGCACGGCGAGCTGACCGGGATACTGCTGGCCAAGGCTTATCACGAATCACAGGGAGGCACACGCACTACAGTTCTGGTGCCCGATTCCGCCCACGGCACCAACCCGGCGACAGCGGCGGTGGCGGGCTACCAGGTGCAGAGCGTCCCTTCCAACGCCGCCGGACGGCTCGACCTGAAAGCGCTGCGCGCGGCAATGTCGGAAAAAGTTGCCGCGCTGATGATTACCAACCCGAACACGCTGGGCATTTTCGAGCAGGACATTCTTGCCATCGCCGAGGTTGTCCACGGCAAAGGCGGGCTGCTTTACATGGATGGCGCCAACATGAACGCGCTGGCAGGGGTGGCGCGGCCGGGAGACTTCGGCATCGACATGATTCACCTGAACCTGCACAAGACCTTTTCCACGCCGCACGGCGGCGGCGGACCGGGCGCCGGGCCAGTGGCGGTCAAAAAGATACTGGAACCTTATCTGCCCACCCCGGTGCTGCGGGAAGAAGGCGGTGCGCTACGCTGGGACTACGACCGCCCGAAATCCGTGGGCAAGGTCCGGGCGCAGTACGGCAACTTCGGCGTTCTGGTGCGCGCACTGAGTTACATCCTGGCCAATGGGCCGGACGGTCTGCGGCAGACCACCGAAGACGCTGTACTGAACGCCAACTACGTCCGGCAGGGGCTTGTCGGAGTCTTTGAGCTTCCCTACGATTCGCCCACGCTGCACGAATCCGTCTTCTCCGACAAGCGCCAGAGCAAGCACGGCGTTAGCACAATGGACATCGCCAAGCGTCTGATCGACTACGGCTTCCATCCTTACACGGTGGCCTTTCCGTTGATTGTCCACGGCGCGCTGATGATTGAGCCAACCGAGAGCGAAAGCCGGGAAGAACTCGACCTGTTTATTGACGCCATGAAGGCTATTGCCGAAGAAGCAGAGTCCGACCCTGAGGTGGTCAAGAGCGCCCCGCACACCACCCGCGTTCGCCGGCTGGATGAAGTGGCCGCCGCACGGAAACCCAAACTGCGCTGGACCCCGGAAAAATAACATCCAAATTGGCGCTTGCACTCGGCGGCGCTCTGGGGTATTTTGGCGCTGCAAATGTTCGGACTGCCTGTTCTCGACGCTCTTATTTGATAAAATAACTTAGCGATTTCAGCGTAAGGGGGATGAGCCGATATGCCTGTGCAAAAGACCGACAAGATCTGGCACAACGGAAAGCTGATCGACTGGGACGAGGCCACGCTCCACGTCACCTCGCACGCCATCAACTATGGCTCGGCAGTTTTTGAAGGCATTCGCTGTTACGAGACCCCGCAGGGGCCGGCCATCTTCCGGCTGCGGGAGCACATGCAGCGGCTGCTCGATTCCTGCAAGATTTACCGCTTCCCCATCCAGCAGACCCTGGATGAGCTTGTACAGGGGGCGGTGGAGGTAGTGCGCGCCAGCAAGCTGCCGCACTGCTACGTCCGGCCGATTGTGCTGCGCGGCTACGGCGAAGTGGGGGTGGATCCGGCGAAATCCCCGATTGAGTCCTACATCGCCTGCTGGCCCTGGGGCGACTATCTCGGAAAGGAAGCGATAGAAAAGGGGGTGGACGTGTGCGTCTCCTCCTGGTCGCGGATGGCGCCCAATACCCTGCCGGCCATGGCCAAGTCCGCCGCCAACTACATGAATTCGCAGCTTATCAAGATGGAAGCCAAGCTGAACGGTTATGTGGAAGGAATTGCCCTGGACGTCAGCGGCGTAGTCAGCGAAGGCAGCGGCGAGAACATCTTCATCGTCCGGAAAGGGACGCTCTGCACCCCCCCGCTGTCCAACTCCGTCCTGCCGGGCATCACACGGGACTGCCTGCTGACCATCGCGGGCGACCTGGGAATCCCCGTAGTGGAACGCTCCATCCCGCGGGAGGAACTCTACATCGCCGACGAAGTATTCTTTGTGGGCACGGCTACCGAAGTCACCCCGATTCGCTCCATCGACAAAATCACTATCGGGCCGGGCGAGCGCGGACCTATCACCAAACAGTTGCAGGGTGAGTATTTTGCCTATGTAAAGGGGCAGGCTGACGATAAATACGGCTGGCGGACCCTGGTAAATCAGCCGGTCACGACCGCCCGCTAGCGACTACCCCCTTGGCCGCCCGACGGCCCAAAGGCGGAGAAAGTCTGCGTTGACACTGCTTTATTTCCTGTGGTAGCTTGCCCACAGAGGCGGGTTGCTTACCCAAAGGACGTGTGGGCCCATGACCATTGATGACATTCTCCGCAAAGGTGTTGAGAAAAAGTGTTCGGACATCCACCTGAAGGTCGGAAGCCACCCCTATATGCGGGTGGACGGGAAGCTTGCCGCCCTTTCCGGCATGGCCCGCGTGTCGCCGGAAGACATGCTCTCGATGGTTTTCTCCATGATGAGCAACCGGCAGAAGCAGAAATTCAAAGAGACCGCCGAACTCGACATGGCTTACGGCGTGGCCGGTTTGGGGCGCTTCCGGGTCAATATTTTCCAGCAGCGTGGCAACGTCGGACTGGTGCTCCGCGTCATCCCCACCAAAATCAAGACGGTGGATGAACTGGAACTCCCGCCCATTATCGCCAAAATCTGCGAGGAACAGCGCGGCATGGTGCTGGTGACGGGCACCACCGGGAGCGGCAAGTCCACTACGCTGGCTGCCATGATTGACTCCATCAATTCCACCCGACCAGACCACATCATGACCATTGAGGACCCGATTGAGTTCCTCCACCGCGACAAAAAAGGCATCGTCAACCAGCGCGAGATAGGGGTCGATACCGGAAGTTTCGGCAATGCCCTGCGCGCCGCTCTCCGGCAGGACCCGGACGTCATTCTGGTCGGTGAGATGCGCGACCTGGAGACCATCGGCACCGCCGTCCACGCCGCGGAAACCGGCCACATGGTCTTCTCCACCCTGCACACCCTCGACGCCACCGAAACCATCATGCGTATCATCGCCGTCTTCCCGCCGCCGGAGCAGAAGCAGATTCGTATGCAACTGGCCGCCACGCTCAAAGCGGTTATCTCCCAGCGCCTGGTGCCCACCAAAGACGGCAAGGGACGCGCCCCGGCCTGCGAAGTGATGATCGCCACCGCCTACATTCGGGACTGCATCCTCAACCCGGACAAGACCCGGCTGATCCCCGACGCGATTGCCGCCGGGACGTCGCAGTACAGCATGCAGACCTTCGACCAGTCGCTCTACGACCTCTACAAGAAAGAGATCATCACCTACGAGGAAGCGCTCAAGGGGGCCTCCAACGTGGACGACTTCAAGCTGCGCGTGGCCGGCATAACCTCCTCGGCCGACGCCGCCGCCGAGCAGATGCAGGACGCCATCGAACATTAAAGCGTTGCTACGAGCGAAAAAGCGGTCCCGCTTCGGCGAAAAACCCCGTCTGCCCGAACCTGCCCTGCGCAACTATGCCCTGCGCGCGCTGGCCCGCCGCCAACATTCCACCGGGGAGCTTCGGAAAAAACTGGGGAGCCGGGCGGCGCATCAACCAGATGTTGAAACCGTGCTGCAAAGCCTGACGGAGTCCCGCTGGCTCGACGACCGGCGCTTTTCCCGCGAGTTTGCCCGCAGCCGCGCCCTGCACCGGCGCTATGGCCGCTTCCGGATTGCACAGGAGTTGCGGCGGCGCGAGATAGCCGGAGACCTGATTGAAGAGGCATTGGAAGAAGTTTTTCCCACCGCGGCGGAAGAACTCGCCCTGCTGCGGCACAGAATAGACAAACGGCTGGAGCGCGCGCGGCCTCCCCTTACGCAGAAGCTGGCGCGTTCGCTCTACGGCAGTTTATTGCGGGCAGGATTCCCCTCTGCGATAATACGGGACGAGCTGTTCCGGCGGCCGGAGCTTCAGGGAACAGGCAATACAGGATACCGCCCCGCTAATGATTGACCGGGCAGTATCCGGAAGGATGAGATTCTTCGCCCGCCACGGCGGGCTCAGAATGACAACCGTTTCTTTGGGCCGACGAGGGAAAAGCAATGCTACTGTATGCTTGCCTCTCTCTACATGAATGCATCAGAAGGTAAAGAACGGAACACACAAATGAAAGCCGACGAAATCCGGGAGATGTTCCTGCGCTACTTCGAGGAGCGCGGGCACAGGCGGGTTCCTTCGTCCTCTCTTGTGCCGTGGAATGACCCCACACTTCTCTTTATCAATGCAGGGATGAACCAGTTCAAGGACATCTTCCTGGGGCTGGAGAAGCGCGACTATAACCGCGCCGTCAGTTCGCAGAAGTGCGTCCGCGCCGGCGGCAAGCACAACGACCTGGAAAACGTCGGCTTCACCAACCGCCACCATAC
>CBDUYQ010000082.1:0-6026 GCA_965371475.1 uncultured bacterium | reverse complement strand
GTAGTATGCCAAACCGGGAATCTCATGTCAAGTAGTTGAATCTAAAAAGTTTAAGCAGGGTCAGCACAGCCCGGTTGCGGAAAAAGTGACACTTTCCGGCTACCCGAAAGTGACAATTTATGTCACTCTGCCTTCGGCTAACCCTACTTCCTGTCATTCTGAGATTGCCGTAAGGCAACCGAAGAATCTCACAGCAACAAGTCTGCTACAGACGGCGGGGGATGGAACCCCCGCCCTACCCCTGTAACGGTACTCCTCGAACGGGTAGGGGAGGGGTGGAACTTGTCCTGAATTTATCGAATAGATTGGATCCACTCCCGTTTTTCCACCTGGACCGTCCTGCGCTTTCCACAGCCTGTCATTCTGAGGAGTCCGCCGCGGCGGACGACAAAGAATCTCTCGGCAAAAACTCCTCGCCGTTCAAGAGATTCTTCGCTCCACCGCCTTCGGCGGTTTCGCTCAGAATGACAGGCTGGAATCCGCATCGCGTAGAAGGTGGCGCCGGGGGCAAGAGGGACCGGCAAGGCGCAAGGCCTTGCCCTACCCAAAACAAGGCGTGGGGCAAGAAACTGCCGACGAAGAATCCGCTACGCGCCTTCATCGCCGCTACCAGATACGTCAGACCTTGTACTTCTTGGCCAGGTGGCGGAAAGACCGGTAGCTGAGCCCCAGTAGCTCCGCCGCTTTGGTGCGGACCCCGTCAGCCTTCTCCAGCGCGCGGAGGAGGTAGGCCCGCTCCTGCTCCTTGATATGCTTCTCCAAGTCGATACCCTCCTCCGGGAAAAGCTCTGGGGCCGCAACATTGCCGGTCACATGACTTATCTTCTCGGGCAAACTCCCGAGCGAAATGCTTTCTCCGGTTTCCAGCGCGACGGCGCGCTCGAGGGCGTTTTCCAGTTCGCGGATGTTACCGGGCCAGTCGTGCCTGCGCAGAGCTTCCAGGGCGTCTTCGTCCAGCCCGCGGATGTCCTTCCCCATCGGCTCACTGAATTTCTTGAGGAAATGCAGGGCCAGCAAGGGCACGTCCTCGCTCCGCTCCCGCAGAGGCGGGACGTGCAAGGGGATGACGCTGATGCGGTAGAAGAGGTCCTCCCGGAAGGTCTTCTCGGCCACCATCTGCTGCAGGTCGCGGTTGGTGGCGGCAATCACGCGGACATCAACCGTTACCTCGTCAGTGCTGCCCAACGGGCGGACCTTCTTTTCCTGCAACACCCGCAACAGTTTGACCTGCATAGCCGGAGTCATCTCCCCGATCTCGTCGAGCAGGATGGTGCCGCCCTGCGCGGCCTGGAACAGACCCTGCTTGTTCTGGTCGGCCCCGGTGAAAGCCCCTTTGACGAAACCGAAGAGTTCGCTCTCCAGCAGCGTCTCCGGGAACGCCCCGCAGTTAATAGTAACGAATGGCCGATCGGCCCGAAGACTCAACTCGTGCACACGCTGGGCAACCAACTCTTTTCCGGTGCCGCTCTCCCCGGTAATCAAAATTGTGCTCTTGGCCGGCGCCACCGCCTGGACAGTATCCAGCACCGAGCGCAGTGCCTGGCTCTGGCCGATGATGTTATCGTGCGCCAATGCGCGCGCCGCCCGGCGGTAGAGGTCACGCTCCTGCCGGGTTTGCAGAAACTCCTCGGCGCGGCGGACGACAAACTCCACCTCTTCCAGTGTGCGGTCGGACTTTACGATGTAACGGTCGGCGCCCAGGTTGAGCGCCTCGACGATCAAGGACTGGGGCTGCTCTTTGCCGGTCATCAAAATGAAAACCGAGTCGGGGGTAATCTGGCGGGCAAACTCCAGGAGTTCAACGCCGTTCGAGTCCGGGAGAGTGATGTCGCTGACAATGATGTCGAAAATCTTCTTTTCGATATTGTCGCGCGCCTCCTGCCCGTTGCGCGCCAACGCCACCTTATAGTCCCGCCGGCGCAGGGCCAGCGCCAGACTTTCCCCGATAGGTTCGTCGTCAATAATCAGGATTTCAGCCATAGCGATCCAGAAGGGTTACGGCCCGGATGAGGCCGACGGACTCCCCGGCTTCTCCACCGGCAACTCCACCATAAAACGGGAACCGCGATCCGTGCCCGGCTCCACCCAAACCCGGCCCTGGTGAGCTTGTACAATCTGATAAACAATCGCAAGCCCCAAGCCGGTCCCCCGGTCAAACCCGGTTTCAAAGGGTTCGAATATCTTTTCCCGCTGGTCGGGACGCAAACCAATCCCGGTGTCACCCACCTGGATCCGGGCCGCCCCGTTCAACTGTTTGACGCAGACGCTCAGGACACCTCCCTTTTCCATGGCGCGCACCGCATTGTCATAAAGGTTCCAGAGCACCTGCTTAATCTGCCCGGCATCCACCGTGGCCATTACCTTTCCGGCGGGGAAATCCTTGCTGACCTGAATCGTCCCGGTAAACTGCGGGTGCTGCTTGAGCAGCAACAGGGTCTCTTCCGCCAATCCGATGAGATCAGCGGGCTCGCGCTGCTGCACCTTGACCCGGCTGTAAGAAAGGATGTCGTTGACCAGCCGGTTCAAGCGTTCGGACTCGCCGGTAACGATATCCACCAACCGGCTCTCGTCCTCGCCTACATCGGCGTACCGCGACAGTTCACGCACAGATCCAGCGATAGCCGCCAGCGGATTCCGGATTTCATGCGCGATCGCAGCCGCCATGCGGCCCAGCGAGGCCATGCGCTCCTCCCGGACCACGGCGGACTCCAGCCGCTTGAGCTCGGTCAAATCCTGGAAACTGAAGATATACCCGCGCTCCTCCCCATCCACCATTCGCAGGTGGGAGAGCCGCACGCCCAGAATTTTCTCGCCGCCGGGCGTCTGAATGGTGACTTCGCTGCGGTTGAGCCGGTAGAACTGCTCGGGGCTGTCCAGCAACACGGCCAGATCCGGTGCGACCATTTTCAACCGCATCCCGTGTACACGGGCGGCCACCACGTCCAAGACCTCCTGGGCCGCCGGGTTAATCTGCAGGATACGGGTATCCAGGTCGGTGGTCAGCAGACCGCCGCGCATGGACTGGATGACGTTTTCATTAAAAGCCTGCAACTCCTCCAACTCGCCGGCGGTGTCTTCCAGCGCCACGCCGGTCCGGCGCAAACTCTCCGATAGAGTGCTGGACAAATACCAGACCCCGACAAACGCAAACAGGTTGAGCAACATCTGAACCTGTACCGGCCAGATTTCATGGACCCGCTGGGCGGGTCCGGACAAGAGCTGGAAGTAGGCGGCGTTCGCAACGACGCCAAACAGAATGAACCCCAGAGCAGACAACAGGAACGACCCTACACGGGACAAGAGTATGCTGGAGACTATTATGACCAGCGGGTAGAGCAAAATCAGGTAGCTGTCGAGCGCTCCCGTCACAAAAACCAGTCCGGTAATTACTACGAGGTCCACGACGATCTGGACATAGGCTTGCAGATAGGGATCCAGCGCGAGCCGCACCAAAATCGCATAGAACACCGACAGCGCATACCAGACAACGATCAGGTAAACGAAGTAGCGAACCGGAAAGGCGGACTGGGTAAACTGCCGGATGACCAGTTCAATACCCAGCAGAAGGGTGATAACAAGAACGCGGACTTTGACCAGCCAGGAAAGCCAGTCGCTTAACTTGCGGGCACTCGCCATGGGTTAGACCAGCCGCCGGCCCGGCACCGGCACTAGCCGGACAGCTTGGCTATCAGCTCGAAAATCGGCAGATAGAGAGAAATAACAATGCCACCGACTACCACGCCCAGAACCGCCATAATCATCGGCTCCATTGCCGCCAACATGTCCTTTACCGCTTCGTCGACTTCGTCTTCATAGAATTGGCCGACCTTCGCCAACATGGCATCGAGCGCGCCGGTCTGTTCCCCTACGCCAATCATCTGCGTAACCATAGAGGGGAAGACCTGGGTTTTCTTCAGTGGCTCGACAATGGTGCGGCCTTCTTCGACCGCTGCCCGGACTTCCATGAGGGCCTTTTCGATCACGGCATTACCCGAGGTCTTCGCAGTGATGGTCAGGCCTTCCAGAATGGGTACGCCACTGCTGATCAGGGTCCCCAGGGTTGAAGTGAACCGCGCCACGGCAATCTTCCGTAACAACATACCCACCATAGGGATGTGCAACAAAAGATTGTCCAGCATATACCGGCCGCCAGGAGTCTTGTAATAAGACTTCAAGACAAAGACTCCAACAAACCCGCCAATGATAACAAAAACAATGTAATTCACCGCGAAATCGCTGATGCCGATGGTGATCCTTGTGGGCAGCGGAAGGGCAACGCCCAGTTCGATGAAAAGCTTGGCGAAGGTCGGGACGACAAATATCATCAGACCGGTAATCACCACAGCCATGATGCCCATGACGGCGGCCGGGTAAATCGAGGCCGATTTCACCGCGCCCGCCAGCTTCACGTTTTTTTCGATTTGGGCGGCCAGCCTTTGCAGAATACCGTCGAGGATACCGCCGGTCTCACCCGCTTCCACCATATTGACGTAGAGGTTATCAAATGCTTTGGGGTACTCGCGCATGGCGTTGGCCAGTGTGGAACCGCCTTCCACCTTGGCCCGGGTGCCCGTCAAGGCCGTTTTGAATATCGGGTTTTCCTGCTGACCGGCGAGGATCTCCAGACACTGCACCAGCGGCAGGCCGGCGTCAATCATCACGGAGAACTGCCGGGTGAATATCCCCAACTCTTTGGGGGACACACCGCCCCCGAAGGATATGTCGAAATTGAACCCCTTGCCCTTGGCTTTGATGGAAACCGGGGTGATACGCTCGCGCTTGAGAATGGCCTCAAGCGCCTGTTTGTTCTCTGCCGGGCGCTCGCCGGTTACGGTGGCGCCGGCAGCGTCCGTACCCTTAAATGTGAACATTGGCATAGCTAATTATCCTCCTGCAAACACCTACCTCTTGATTCCGGGCCGTACCCCTGGCCGGGCGGATTGCGCCGGAGCGCCGCCGCCACGCTTAATCAAATCCTGCAACTCGTCCTGGTTGGAGGTGCGCTGCATGGCCATATCGAGCGTGATCTTTTTCTGGAAGTACAGCGTAGACAGGCTCTGGTTGAAAGTCTGCATCCCGAATTTGTCCTGTCCGGTCTGCATGGCGGAATAAATCTGGTGGATTTTGTCCTCCCGAATCAGGTTCCGGATAGCGGAATTGGGCACCAAAATCTCCATCGCCATGGCACGTCCGCGTCCGGAGGTGGTGGGCAACAAGGCCTGACACATTATACCCTCCAACACCAAGGAAAGTTGCGCGCGAATCTGAGGCTGTTGAAACGCGGGGAACGCGTCTATAACACGGTTGATGGTGGAAATCGCCGAGTTGGTGTGCAACGTGCCGAAAGTCAAGTGGCCGGTTTCAGCAATCCGAAGTGCTGATTCGATGGTTTCCAGGTCGCGCATCTCGCCGATTAGCACCACGTCGGGGTCCTGCCGCAAGGCGCCGCGCAAAGCATTGGAGAATGATTTCGTATCGGAATGCACCTCCCGCTGGTTCACCAGGCAGGCCTTGTTCGGGTGCATAAACTCGATCGGGTCTTCAATGGTGATGATGTGCTCGGCCCGCTCAATATTAATCTTGTCAATCATGGCGGCCAGGGTGGTGGATTTGCCGCTGCCGGTCGGCCCGGTCACCAAAATCAAGCCCCGGGGCCTTTCGCAGAGTTCCTTAACTACGGGGGGCAGTTTCAACTCGTCAAAACTCTTAATCCCCCAGGGAATTACCCGGTACACGGCGGAAACACCCCCGCGTTGCAGGAACAGGTTCGTCCGGAACCGCGCCAAACCCTTCAGCCCGAAGCTGGTATCCAATTCCCAACTTTCCTCAAAGCGGTGCTTCATCGCGTCGGTCAGGACGCTGTACGCAAGCTGCTTGGTCTCGGGAGCGGTCATGGGAGAGAGCCCTTCCATGGCCTTAAGTTTGCCGTCCACCCGGATGCGGGGCGGACTGTTGGTGCTGATATGGAGGTCGGATCCTCCCTGCTCGAGCATCGTCTTCAGCAATTCCGTTAAACTCAGCTTCTC
>CBDUYQ010000081.1:0-6062 GCA_965371475.1 uncultured bacterium | reverse complement strand
AGCACGGGGAGCTTCTGGTTGCAGGCGGTGTTGAGCGCCTCGTAGAACTCGCCCTGGCTGGTAGTTCCATCGCCCCCGGAGACGTAAACCACCTCGTCGCGGTGCGCGCGTACCCCGGCGGTTTTGGCCGTATCGGGATACTGGTGGTACTGCACGGCGGCTTCCGCACAGCCGACCGCCTGCAGGAACTGCGTCCCGGTGCAGGACGACTGCGAGACGATGTTCAGGCCCTGGTGGCCCCAGTGCGAGGGCATCTGGCGGCCGCCAGAGCTGGGATCGTCCTGGGCGCCGACGGCTTCCAGCAACTGCTCCCTGGGCGTCATTCCCAGCCCGAGACAGAGTGCCCGGTCGCGGTAGTAGGGGTAGAACCAGTCGTAGCCGGGCTTGAGCGCCAGGGCCGCGGCCACCAGCACGGCCTCGTGGCCGGCGCCGGAAATCTGGAAGAAAATCTTCTGCTGGCGCTTGAGCTGCATCTCGCGGTCGTCGAGGCGGCGCGAGAGGTACATAGTGCGGTAGATATGGACGAGATCGTCACGGCTGAGGCCGTGATGCTTCAAGCTGGCAGCCTTTGCCGTCTTCGTCCGCGCGCTGTTGGCCATTATTTTCCTTCCTCCCTTCATGCCTACTAAAGGAATTTTAGTTTCTACCAGGGCGAAAGTAAACCCATTAAAAGCCCTGCCCTACTGAACGGTGAGGCGGGCAAAAATGTCCCGCAAATCAGCGTAATCTGGATCACCGGCCTGCACCAAACGGACATCTCCGTTGACAAAGGGCTCCTCCTCCGGGATACGCTCCAGCCAGCGATCAAGCGAAAGCTGCTCGCCGGCCCCGAACCCGAGCCGGACAATCACCCGCGCTCCTTCTTCCCGGGCTTCCACCACGGCGGAGAGCTGGTCGTAAACCAGCTTGAAGGCCCGGGCCCAGGCGGCTATGCGCTCCCGGCCCTGTTCAGCCAGCCCGGCGCCGGCGAATTGAATGACGAGAAAAATTTCGTCCATGATTGATTCACAGTTTGTTCACGGCAACCTTACGATTTCTTCTCCTGCGGCAGGGCGGCGACCAGGACCTCCCGGATGGTTTTCTGATCCTCCTGGATGAACTGCCGCATCTCGTCCACCTCGACATCCATGTCGCCGGGGCCGTCACTGACGAGGCAGGAGGCGGTGTAAACGAATGCGGCGGTCATGATGTCCTCTTCGCTCTTGCCCTGCCCCTGCAAGTCGGCAAAGATGCGGCGGATGTTGCCCCGGAACTCCTCGCCGCCGGTGTAGGCCCGGCCCACGGAGGTTATTTCATACTTCTTTTTTGCCGGCACGGTTCCTTCCCTCTCGCCCGTACCTTACCATGCCTTCCGGCTTGCAGCGGCTGAAACTCACACGGGGAGCCCGGAGGAAAGGGGGGAAATGAGGGGGGTTAACCTTCGAGGAAGGTCCGAAGAAGACCGAGAGCGTCGGTCGTAGTGACGATCCCAACGAGGGCCTTACCGTCATCGGTCACGGGCACGGCGCCGAACTTGCGGTCGTGCATCAAGTCCACCACTTCGATGATGGGAGCGGTGGGCAGGACCGAAACAGGATCCTTGCTCATTACCTTCTCGATGGTGGTCTCTTCAAAAATCTTGTTGTACTCTTCCTGAGAAATTTTGGCCAGCATCGAGGGCGAGTGCCGCTTGATATCGCGGTCGGAGATAATTCCCACCAGCTTGCCATCACTAACCACGGGGACGTGGCGGAAACCGCTCGAGCGCATCAGCAGCACGGCGTCCAACAGCCGGGAACTGGGCTCCAAGGTAGTGACATTGGCGGTCATGATTTCCTGTACAGTAGTCGGCATAGTCACAATAACAAAACCCTCCCAAATCGCTGTAATAAAACCACATTCCCGCCCTCAAAGTCAACAGGAACAAGCCCTTAGCCCTCACCAGGGCAGCACTTCGGGCCAACCCCAGAGGGCTATTAGTACTATCGTCACAACGACGAGAATCACCACTAGAGAAACGTCGAGCGCCCTCCGGGCTTTGGCCCAATCAAACGAGGGGAAACCGTACTGCGCCTTGGCTGGCCGCTTGACGGGGGAGCGAGGGGGAGGAGGGGGGGGAACAGACGCCCTGGCGGCCTCTTGCGCGGCGCAAAAATTGCACTCCTCCACCCCGATGTTCATGGAACGACCGCACTTTGGACAGACCCAGCGCATGATTAAAAAACCCGGCCCCAGAAGATGTTACTCGAAAAAGAAAGTGAATGGTGCGGAAGGGGGGATTCGAACCCCCACGCCTTGCGGCACCGCCCCCTCAAGACGGCGTGTCTGCCAGTTCCACCACTTCCGCACAAGGCCCTGTTCAACGTTTCTGCAATCCTGCCGGAAATTACTGCTCTTGTCCGGGCTGGGTGTCCGGAGCGGGCTCTTCAGCCGCCGAATCCCCTCCGGTGGCCTCTTCCGACTGGGTGTCAGCGGGCGCGGACTCCTCCACCGCCGGTGAAGTATCCTGCAGCACCGAAGTGGCGCCCCGCGAAGCGTAGACCGCAAGCGTCAACGAAGTGAACATGAAAACCACCGCCAGGAAGGTCGTTGCCGTGGAGAGAAAGGTTGCCGCCCCACGCGGCCCAAAGGCCGTCTGGCTACCGGCGCCGCCGAAGGCCCCGGCCAGGTCGGCCGCCCGCCCGCTCTGTAGCAGCACCACCAGAATTAACCCGACGCAAACCAGGATGTGGAACGTGGTAAGGACCTGGTGGTAAATAGTTCCCACATAGAGGATTCCCAGCGTCACCAAGCCGGCAACGCCCATGTATAACCAATTGGTTCTTTCTTCCATCTATAGTTTCCTGTCCTTCCAGAATTTAGAAATTCACAATAGCGGCAAAAGAATCGGGTTCGAGACTCGCGCCGCCTACCAGCGCACCGTCGATGTCGGGTTGCGCCATCAAACCCTTTACGTTCGCGGGCTTGACGCTCCCCCCGTAGAGAATCCGAACCTGCTGCGCGCTCTCCGGCCCGAAAAGCTCACCCACGAGCCCGCGCAAGAATCGGTGGGCCTGGGCCGCCATTTCCGGCGTAGCCGTCTTGCCCGTACCAATCGCCCAAACAGGCTCGTAGGCAATAATGATAGGAGAGAACTGCCCGGCGGTCAACGCGCTAAAGGCCCCGTTCAACTGCTTTTTCAGGACCGCTTCGGTCTGGCCAGCCTCCCTCTCATCGAGCAACTCCCCGGCGCAAACGATAGGGATTAACTCCGTCTCCAGCGCCGCGGTAATCTTCCGGCTGACGGTTTCGTCGGTCTCGCCGAAAAATTGGCGCCGCTCCGAGTGACCAATGATGGCATACCGGCACCCGGCGGCAGAGAGCATCCCCGGAGCAATCTCGCCGGTAAAGGCCCCCTGCTTCTCCCAGTAGAGGTTCTGCGCACCGACGCCAATCGCCGACCCCGCGGCCGCCTCGACCGCCGCCGCCAGCCCCGTAAAGGACGGGCAGACAACAATCTCGCAGTGGTCCGAGTCCTCCACCAACGGCTTGAGCGCGGCGAAGAACTCGCCCGTCTCGCGCGGGGTTTTGTGCATCTTCCAGTTAGCCGCCATCACAGGCTTACGCATGGGTCTCCATCCTCCCTGTCCGTTCGGTCAGCGCCTCAACACCGGGCAGCTTGCGCCCGCCGAGGAACTCCAGCGAGGCCCCGCCGCCGGTTGAAATGTGACTGATCTTATCTGTTACACCGGCCAGCTTGGCCGCCGCCACCGAGTCCCCTCCTCCGGCAATCGAGGTCGCACTCGAACCGGCAATCGCTCGCGCCACGGCGATAGTCCCCGCCGCAAACAACTCGTTTTCAAATACCCCCACGGGGCCGTTCCAGACAATGGTGCGGGCGGACGAGAGCGCAGCGGTAAACGCCTCGATGGTTTGCGGGCCGATGTCGAGCGCCATCCTGTCATCGGGGATTGCATTGGCTCCAACGGTTGTGGCATCCCCCGTTGCGTCCAGCCCGGTGGCCACCACATGGTCCGTGGGGAGCAGGACATCCACCTCGCGCTCCGCCGCCTCTTCGAGAAGCTGCCGCGCCAGGGCAACCTTGTCCTCTTCCACCAGCGAGCGGCCCACGGCCTCGCCCCTTGCCTTGAGGAAGGTATAGGCCATCCCCCCGCCGATGATGAGCGTATCGACCAGCTTCAGCAGGTTGGAAATAATTTCTATCTTGTCGGAAACCTTGGCCCCGCCCAGCACCGCCACATAAGGCTTCTCCGGTTTTTCTACCGCCTTGCTCAGGTAGGTCAGTTCCCTTTCCATCAGCAGCCCGGCGGCGGCCTGCCGGACGTGCCGGACAATTCCCTCGGTGGAAGCATGAGCCCGATGCGCGGAACCGAAGGCATCGTTCACATAGATGCCGTCGCAGAGACCGGCAAGTGCCCCGGCAAAATCTTCGTCGTTGGCCTCTTCCTCGGGGTGGAAGCGCAGGTTTTCCAGCAGTAACACCTGACCGGGGCCGAGCTTGTCTGCGGCCTTCTTCACAAAATCGCCGATGCAATCATCGACAAAAAAGACAGGTGTGCCGAGCAACTCGCCCAGCCGCTCGGCGGCGGGCCGCAGGCTGAGCGCGACATTTACTTTTCCCTTGGGGCGGCCCAGGTGCGAGGCCAGCACCATGCTCGCCTTAACTTCCCGGAGATGCTCGATGGTGGGCAAGGCGGCGCGGATACGGGTGTCGTCGGTTATCCGGCCATCTTCGAGCGGGACGTTAAAGTCCACCCGCACGAACACCCGCTTGCCTGCCACGTCCAGGTCGGCCAGGGAGAGTTTGTTCATCGTTTTTTTTCCAGGGAAACCAGCGCGGCTAAAACTTCCCCGCCACCATTGCGGCCAGGTCAACGCAGCGGCAGGAGTAGCCCCACTCGTTGTCGTACCAGGAGAGAATTTTTACCAGGTTCCCGCCCACCACGCGGGTGTAATCAGGATCGAGAATGGAGGAGTGCGGGTTGCCGCGGAAGTCAATCGAGACCAGCGGCTCCTCGGAGTAGGCCAGGATGCCCTTGAGGCTCCCCGCCGATGCCTTTTTCATCGCCGCGTTGACCTCCTCCGCCGAGGTGGCCTTCTCCACCGTAACCACCAGGTCCACCACCGAGACGTTCGGCGTAGGAACGCGGATGGCGAAGCCGTCGAACTTGCCCTTCAATTCCGGCAGCACCAACCCAACCGCTTGGGCCGCCCCGGTGGAAGTGGGAATCATCGAGAGCGCGGCGGCGCGTGCCCGGCGCAGGTCTTTGTGCGGCAGGTCGAGCAGCCGCTGGTCGTTGGTGTAGGCGTGGATGGTGGTCATGATGCCGCTCTGAATCGTGAAGTTCTCGTGCAGCACCTTGGCTACCGGCGCCAGGCAGTTGGTGGTGCAGGAGGCGTTGGAAAAGACGTTGTGTTTGGCCGGGTCGTAGGTGTTGCCGTTGACGCCGAGGACGAAGGTGGCGTCCACCTCTTTGGCGGGGGCGGAGATGATGACCTTCTTGACCGTGTCGCGCAGGTGCTTGGCGGCGTCCGGGCCTTTGGTGAAGAGCCCGGTGGACTCGATTACGATTTCCGCACCCACCGACTTCCAGTCAATCTCTGCCGGGTCGCGCGTTTTGAAAACTTTGAACGGCCTGCCGTTGACGCTGATGCTGTCCTTGCCCGCCTTCACCTCGGCATCGAGGTTGCCCTGAATCGAGTCGTACTTGAGCAGGTGGGCCAGCGTCTGCGGGTCGGTGATGTCGTTGGCGGCGACGATTTCCACCTTTGGGTTGCCCATCGCAGCGCGGTAGATGTTGCGGCCAATGCGGCCAAACCCGTTGATTCCAACTTTGACGGCCATGGCTCCTCCTGATGATTTTTGGCTCCCCACAAGCCGGGAGAGATTAAGGCGTGAAACGAAAGTCCATCATACCCGGCCAAGCCGGGGCGGGTCAAACCTTCAGCCAAAGGGGTAGTGGGCTATTTTGAAATTAATTGGCTCTAGACCATCATCTTAGATGATGGTCTAGAGCCAATAGAAAACCCCCGTCCGGAAGGGGTGCTCGGCACCCGCCGTTTGCTGGCCGCAGGCAGGCCTT
>CBDUYQ010000080.1:0-6090 GCA_965371475.1 uncultured bacterium | reverse complement strand
TTGTATAAACCACCCCGACCCATTACTTTGTGCCGCTGCCCGCAAAGCCAAGGGCTTGCTCAAGAGTGTGCCGCAAGCGGCCACCGCTTTCTTTGCCTAGCACCCACCAGCATCAGGCTAAAAAAACGGGCAGGCCCTAGTGATACAATTTTATTACTGGAAGGATTTTGTTGGTGGCGATCCTATAAGAATGCATCCCTGCATCGCCAACATCTCAGAAACGCCAGCACGCACCAGATTGCGGACAGCGCTCCTGCGAAGATCGTGAAATGTTGACCTGACCCCCTAAATGCGGGCAGTTCTAATGTTGGGATTGGGCCCTCGAACTGGAGGTCAATATCGCAACGATTTTCGCAGGCTGTTCTTCGCTGTTACGAGCAACCGGTTTGGGACACTACTCGCTTTTTTCGCCTGCTCGTTGCATGATGGTACTGGCACGATGTAAGTAATGCAGGAGAATTCCCGTTGTTTCAAGATTGGGGAAAATTCCGCCACGCTGGGTACACTGGGCGAAGCCCTATGCGAAAGATAGTCCTCTGGCTGGCGCTCTCGCTGCTGGCGGGCGCACTGCTGGCTGCAACTCAAGGGCCGGTCTCCGCCTCATCCGGCCCCGCTTTGCCACAGGAAGAATCCATTCAGGCTGACAATCACTCTGACGCCGGCCACACCGACCCTTTCTCCACTGTCCTGCTCCAGCTCGCCATCATCATTCTGGCGGCTGCCTTCGGGCGCTGGCTGGCCGGACGTTTCAAGCAACCTTCGGTGTTGGGCGAACTGCTGGTGGGCGTGGTGGTCGGCAACATCGGCTACTGGTTTGGGTTCCCGTTCTTCATCCTCGTCATGCACATGGAGAGCGCCAACCGAATCTTCGCCTACATCTACAGCACCGGCGCTTCGGTGGTAGAAGCCGCCGCCCAAGTTTTTACCGCCAAGGAGATGGCGGCGGGCGGAGTCGGGGAGCGCATGGTCGAGATCATGACCGGGCCCAACGCCACCGACCTTGTCATCATGGGTTTCGCCATCTGGCTGTTCTCGAACCTCGGCATCATCCTGCTGCTGTTCGTGGTCGGACTGGAATCGAGCGTGGACGAAATGATGCGGGTCGGGAAAGAAGCGCTCTTGGTGGCGATTGTCGGCGTGGTGGTTCCGTTCCTGCTCGGACTGGGCGCGAGCATGTGGCTGCTCCCGGCGCAATCGCTCGCCGTGCATCTCTTTCTGGCGGCCACGCTCTGTGCCACCAGTATCGGCATCACCGCCCGCATCTTTCAGGACCTTCACAGACTGGACACCAACGAAGCCCGGATTATCCTGGGCGCGGCGGTGATTGACGACGTCCTCGGACTCATCATCCTCTCCATTGTGGTCGGCATCGTTCAGACCAACCAGCTGCAATTGCAGGATGTCCTCTTCATCTCCGCCAAGGCGGCGGCCTTCCTGGGCGCCATACTCTTCTTCGGGGACTGGGTGGTGCGCCGTGCCGTCTGGCTCTTCAGCCAGCTCGAACGCCACCACGCCAAGGTCCTCTTTTCTCTCCCCTTTGCCTTTATCCTGGCGTGGCTCTCCAGCCAGATCGGACTGGCCACCATCGTGGGCGCCTTCGCCGCCGGACTTATCCTGAGCGAAGAACACTTTGTCCGCTACACCGACCACGAATTGACCATGCGCGACGCCATCGCTCCGGTGGAAGCCATCTTTGCGCCCATCTTTTTTGTGCTGATGGGCATGCAGGTCAACCTGGCCACCTTTGCCGAGCGCCAAACGCTCTGGCTGGCGCTGGCCTTCACCGCCGTGGCCATTGTCGGCAAGCTGGTGGCGGGCTGGCCCGCCGGCCGGGCGCACGACCGCCTCTCGGTGGGCATCGGCATGGTCCCGCGCGGCGAGGTCGGACTGATTTTTGCCAGCGTGGGCAAGGCGATGGGCGTAGTTTCCGATGCGATTTTCTCCGCGGTGGTCATCATGGTGATCGTTACAACACTGATTACCCCGCTGGCCCTGAAGTGGTCGCTTTCCCGGCAGCCACAGGAAGGCGCCGGTGGGGGGTAATTCGCGGGGCGGCCCTTTCCCTTCCTGGCCCACATTTTTTACAGGAATGTTTTGGGTTTTCGGCCCCGTCTGCGTACAATACTCAACGGTGACAGCTTGACTATGAGCAGCGACTGGCATGACGACATTCTCGGCGGCCCGCTGGCGGCGCCCGCCTTCCTCCGGCTGCACTTAAAGGAGCCGGACTATACCCGGCCCATCTTCCAGGTCCCGGAAGACAAAAAGAAAATCCTGCTCGAAAAACTGACCTTCCTTTACGGCGAAGAGCGCGCGGCGGCCTACTACCCGGAACTCGAACGCTACATGCAGGTCTATTGCGCGCACAAAACCCCGGAAATGCTCGAAGACGAGAAAAACTTCGACCCCGCCAACCGCTTCACGGAAAAAGATGCCATTCTGATAACCTACGGCGACTCCATCCGCAGCCCGGGCAAAAAACCGCTCAAGGCGCTGTCAGACATGATGAACGTCTTCTTCCGCCGCCTGGTTAACACTGTCCACATCCTGCCGTTCTTCCCCTACTCCTCGGACCGCGGATTCTCGGTCACCGACTTCGAAGAGGTCGATCCGCGCCTCGGAACCTGGGACGATATAGAACACCTCGGCATCGACTTCAAATTGATGTTCGACGGCGTGGTCAACCATGTATCCTCCAAGAGCCGCTGGTTCCAGCGCTTTCTGGCCGGCAACCCCGAGTTCCAAGACTACTTCATCACCTTCTCCACCAAAGATTCCATCAGCGACGACCATCTGAGCCTCATTCTCCGGCCCCGCACTACGCCCGTGCTGACCTGTTTCGATACGCTGCGCGGACCCAAATACGTCTGGACGACCTTCAGCCCCGATCAGGTCGACCTAAACTATAAAAACGTGAAGGTTCTCCTCCGGGTGGTGCAAATCCTTCTCTTCTACGTCCGCCATGGAGCCGACATCATCCGCCTGGACGCCATCACCTACCTCTGGCACGAACTCGGAACCTCCTGTACCCACCTGCAACAGACCCATGTGGTAGTACAGTTGCTGCGCACCGTCCTCGACACCGTCGCCCCCCACGTCGCCTTGCTGACCGAAACCAACGTCCCACACGAGGAAAACATCTCCTACTTCGGCGACGGCAGCAACGAAGCCCAGATGGTTTATAACTTTGCGCTGCCGCCGCTCGTCCTGCTTGCCTTCCATTCCGGTGATTGCAGCCGTCTGGCCGAATGGGCCACCTCGCTCGATCCCATCTCCGACACCGCCACCTACTTCAATTTCCTCGACTCTCACGACGGCGTCGGCCTCCTGCCGGTGAAAAACATCATTTCCGAGGACGACACTACCTTCCTGGCCAACAAGGCAATCGAGTACGGCGGCTTGGTGTCCCACCGGGACGCCGGCAACGGCAAGAAGTCGCCCTACGAACTCAACATCACCTGGTTCAATGCGCTCAATGCGGAAGACTCCCCCGACGACGAGGAAGTACAGGTCAACCGATTTGTGGCCTCGCGCGCAATTGCCCTGGTGCTGATGGGTGTGCCCGGCATTTACCTGCCCAGTCTGGTCGGCGGGCGCAACGACCAGGAAGCCATGCGGCAGACAGGCGAGGCCCGCAGCATCAACCGCGGGATTATCGACGAACGCGTCCTGATCGAACGGCTCGGTGACGCCTCCTCCCCCTTCCACCAAATAGCCAGAAAATACTTTCACCTGCTTGAGCAGCGCACCGCCACTCCTGCCTTCCACCCCAACAGCCGCCAGCAGATCCTGCGCGGTAACAACGCCGTCTTCTGTGTGCTGCGGGAAACTCCGGACAAAAGCCAGCAGGTGCTGGCTTTAATCAACATCACGGCGGAGAAACAGGAAACCACCTTCCCTTGCGATGAAATCGGCCCACCGGTTTCCGCTTGGGTGGACCTGCTGAGTGACGAGCGCTTTCCCGCTGCGGAAGCTAACCTCCGAGTCACGTTGAAGCCCTACCAGGTGCTCTGGCTCACTCCTGCCTCCTAGCTCTTCCGCGGTTGACCCGAACTCCGCTGCCCCCTATTCTAGTCGTTTACCTTGGAAGGGAACTGCCCGGCTGGTCTGTGTCCCGGCCCTTTCCTGCGGCCACGGGACCCCTCACGAAAAGGCGGAAACAGCAGAAGATGAACTACAGAAAGGTAAACTTCGACCGCGAACTCGACCGCGGGCGCGTGGCCTACAACGGCCATGTGGGCCAGTGGTGGCACAAGCAGGCGCTCGACTCTTCGCACCAGTACGCCTACCGCAATATCGCCCAGTACCTGCCCTCGGCAACCCGTAACAAGCCTCCGAAGCTGATCGTGGACTACGCCTGCGGCTCCGGCCATCTGCTCACCCGGCTGGTGCGCCGGTTTCCCCACGCGCGCTTCCTGGCGCTGGACGGCTCCTCACAGATGCTCGCCCTGGCCGAAGAGCGCGTAGCCCAAATCGGCGGCAACGCTCTCTCGCGGGTCACTTTCCGCGAAACCCTGCTGCCCAACTTCTCCCTGCCCCGCGTGAAGGCCGATATCGTGGTCTTCGCCTTCCCCAACATCCTCACCTCCGATAAAGACGAAAGAAAAATCCAAAGCCCCGGCCGCCGTCACAAAGGCGACAAAGCCGTCGCCCGCTACCTGGCCAAAGCTCGCGAGTCCGACCCGGAAGACGAAACCGAAACTGAGGAGCCGGATGACCTCTTTGAAACGCTCCTGGACGACAAGCGAATTGCCTGCAACCTGCGCTCTCTGCTCAAACGCGGCGGCCTCTGCCTGCGCTCGGAGTACTCCAACGCCCACCGCCGCGAGTTCACCCGGCTGGTGCAGCAGCGCAAGGCGTTTGAAGAAGGCTCGCTCAACGTCCCCGTCAACGGACACAAGGCCGAAAGAATTTTTCAATACGTTCGGAGCAAGTACTTCCGCTCGAAAGTCGTGGAGGACGTGTACCATCAAACGCGGGCTGCGGACGATAAAGAGGGGGGCTACGCCATCACCCTTTTGAAAGCGGTGTAATTTCGCGCGCCGGGGAACGCTCCTGTTATCACAATATGCAACAGACAACCATTCGCGGGACCAAACTCGCCTGGGAAGACTCCGGCAAGGGCCTGCCGGTAGTCCTGCTGCACCCCTTTCCGCTCAGCCGCTCCGCCTGGAACGAGCAGCGCCTGAAACTCAGCAAGCATTTCCGCATCCTGACCCCGGACTTCCGCGGCTTTGGCGACTCCGACCTCGACGCCCCGGCCATCACCATGGAAGACCTGGCCGACGATGTCCGCGTCCTGCTGGATGAGTTAAAACTCTATCGCGTCATCCTGGGCGGGCTTTCCATGGGCGGCTACGTCTCGTTTGCCTTCTACCGCAAATACCCCAGCCGGGTGCGCGGCCTGATTCTGGCCAACACCCGTCCCCAGGCCGACGACGAACAGGGCAAACAGGCCCGCGAAGAACTCGCCAGCCTGGCTGAACAGAAAGGCTCGGGCGCCGTCGGCACCCACATGATCCCCCGGCTGTTTGGGGAATCCACCTTCCGCCTTAACCCACACGTGCCGATTGCCACCTGGCGGAAGATCGACGCCGCCCGCCCGGAAAGCATTGCCGCCGCCTCCCGGGGTATGGCCCAACGGAAAGATGCGACTTCCATCCTGCCCCAGATCAACTGTCCTGTGCTGCTGATCGCAGGTGAGCAGGATCCTCTCATTCCCCTTTCGATTGCTGAGAAGATGGAAAAGGCCATTCCCGACGCCCGCCTCGAACTCCTACCGGAAGCAGGACATCTCTCCAATCTTGAGAAACCAGTCGAATTTACGCTACTAGTAAAAGATTTTCTTGATGAATTTCCAGTATAAGTTATTGTTTTATAAGGTAATTACAAACAAGCTAAAAATATAGCCATACCGACAGATAAATTAACACTTGACAAATATATTTGTCGGTAGTAGTCTTCCACTTGTCCAAAAGAGGGGGATTACAGCTATGGCTTCCGAAGCTCCATTGGAACTCGTCCACGACCCGGCCCGCGCCGCCGTCCTGCTCGACCCCCTGCGCCTGCAAATGATGGAGGAACTCCGCC
>CBDUYQ010000079.1:0-6169 GCA_965371475.1 uncultured bacterium | reverse complement strand
CTGGCCAACTGGATGATCCCCGGCAAGATGGTCAAGGGGATGGGCGGTGCGATGGACCTGGTAGCCGGGGCGCGGCGGGTGATTATCGCGATGGAGCACACGGCCAAGGGCAAAGTGAAAATTATGAAGGAGTGCTCGCTGCCGTTGACCGGGGTAAAGGTGGTGAATACCATCATGACCGAACTGGGCGTAATGGAAATTACGCCGCAGGGGGTGGAGTTGCGCGAGGTGGCGCCGGGGGTTACGCCCGAAGAGGTGCAGAAGGTCACTGAGGCAGAGTTACTAGTGGCGAAGGATTTGAAGGAAATTGCCGTCTGAGCCGGGAGTGGGAGGCAGGAAGGGAATGTCCACACAGATGACCGAAGACGGAATGATAGTTGGCGCGGTGGTGGTGGTCAGCCTGAACAGTCCCAAGGAGCGCGTCTGGGGACAGATGATGAGCCTGAACCCGGCGGGGATTACCGCGCGCGCCATCGACCTGAACGCCTTCGATGATTTCATCCGGCAGGTCAAGGACGTTGAGGGAGGGCCGGTGGGGCTGCCCACGGTGTTTTACCCCATGCACCGCATCGAGCGTATTGCGCTGGACGAGGAGCGCGGCGGGATTCCTTCGCTGGCGCAGACCTTCGAGCGGCAGGTGGGGCAAACCCTCGAAGAGTACCTGAACTCGCTGTAGATTCAATCCGCAGGCACAGGAAACAGAAGCACTCCCGGAGGAGGCGCGTGCGAGTCCCATGAAGCAGCTTTTCACCTATGCCAACCAGTTGACGCTGGTCCGTCTGGGGTTGATTCCGTTTTACGCGCTGGCGATATTGCAGGGGCGGTACCGGGTGGCGCTGATTCTGCTGGTGGTGGCGGCGCTGAGCGACGGACTCGACGGGCTGCTGGCGCGCTGGCTCAAACAGCGGACGACTCTGGGCGCGTTATTGGACCCTATTGCCGACAAGATTCTGCTTTCGACCTCTTTTGTAGTGCTGGCTATCACAGGCGACGTGCCGTGGTGGGTGAGCATCTTTGTTCTGGGCCGGGATATTCTAATTGTGATTGTCGCCTGTGTGGTGACCATCGGGACAGGCTTCCGTCCGTTCCCGCCCACGCTGCTGGGAAAGCTGTGCACCGGAGCGCAGATTGTCACGGTGTTCGGGGTGGTGCTGGGGCGGGTGTGGCCGCCGGTGACGGTGGTGGAGCCGGTCCTGCTCTGGGTGACGGTGGGTTTGACGGTGGGTTCCGGTTTCCATTATGCCATCAGGACCGGGAAAGACTTCCCGCAGTAATTATCGTCTGTGCCAGGCGCATTTTCCGGGCATTTTTTCAATGCAATTTGACTTGCTCTATCCGCGGGAATTACACTAGTAGCGGGGAGACGAAAGGTATTTCCGCCTTTCGTTTTGTTGATTTGTTTTGCGGAGATGCCGATCCGGGTCTTCGCGTCGCACGGTAACTTTCAAAAAGGGGAGGGCAGCCTGTGGCGGATTTCTATCAGACCGGCGTAGTAGCCACCCTGCACCGGCTGGGGAAGCGCAAACTGGAAGACCTGGAAGGGGAACTTCTGCGCTACTCGCGGCACGCGCCGATGGCGCTGGTGCTGCCGGCACTCTACGCAGAGTTTGAAACGCCGGCCATGGACGGCATCTTGCGCGAGTTGCCCAAGGTCCCCTACCTGAAACAGATTGTGCTGAGCCTGGGCGACGCCGATGAAGAGAAGTTTGCCGAGGTCAAACAGCGGCTGAACGGTGTGCATAAGAACGTCCGCATCATCTGGCTGGAAGGGCCGCGGATTCAGCGGTTGCTCGACCTGCTGGAAGAGAACGACCTTTCCGCCGGGCCGCGCGGCAAAGGCAAGGCCTGTTGGGTGGCGTACGGCTACGTGCTGGCCAGTGCGCAGGCAAAGATTATCGGCCTGCACGACTGCGACATTGTGAACTACCACCGTGAAATGCTGGCCCGGTTGCTCTATCCGATTGCCAACCCGAACGTGGACTTTGAATTTTGCAAGGGGTTTTACGCGCGGTTTACTAACAAGCTCCATGGAAGGGTCACACGGCTCTTTGTGACGCCGTTTATCCGGACGCTCCAGCAGGTTTTCGGCCACACGCCGTTTCTAGTCTATCTGGACAGTTTCCGTTACCCTCTGGCGGGCGAGTTCGCCATGGATGCGGATCTGGCGCGGGTGAACCGAATTCCCGCCGACTGGGGTTTGGAGGTCGGTGTACTGGGCGAGGTTTATCGCAACTCTGCGCTCAAGCGCGTCTGCCAGGTCGATCTGACCGATAACTATGAACACAAGCACCAGCCGCTCTCCGCCGGCGACGCCCGGCAGGGGTTGCTGCGCATGTCCATCGACATTGCCAAGGCGATGTTCCGCACGCTGGCCGCCGACGGCGCCATTCTTTCCGAGGGAGCTTTGCGGGTCATCCAGACGAAGTACGTCCGCACCGGAGAGGACACCATCAACCGCTACCATGCCGACGCCATGATTAACGGTCTGGAGTTCGACCGGCACGAAGAGGAGGTGGCGGTGCAGACCTTCTCGCAGGCGATTGCGATGGCGGCGGAAGAGTTCCTGCGCGACCCGCTGGGGGCGCCGCTGATTCCCAACTGGAACCGGGTGACCTCGGCGTTGCCCGACTTCCTGCAACAGTTGGAGGCTGCGGTGGAAGAGGACAACGCGTCGTAGTTTAACGTAGCGCAACGCAGCACAGCAGCGGCAGGCAAGAGGGAGGAAAAGGGAGAGACGAGAAGCGGTTCCGCCGGCCTCGCGGTCCATTTGTTATGACTCAATTGATTGTATTCACCGATTTGGACGGGACGTTGCTCGACCACCATACCTATAGCTGGCAGGTGGCCACGCCGGCGCTGAAAAAGCTCAAGGCCGGGAAGGTCCCGCTTATTCTTTGCACCAGCAAGACCCGGGCGGAGGTGCAGCCGCTGACGAAAAAGCTGGGATTGAACTTTCCTTTCGTGGTGGAAAACGGCGGGGCCCTTTACATTCCGCGCAACTACTTTCCCTTTGCGCTGCCGACTGCGCGTGTGCACACCGGCTACCAGGTTCTGGAGCTGGGGGAGCGCTATCAGAAATTAACCCGCGCGCTGGAAGACGCTGCCGAGACCAGCGGGGTCCCGGTGAAAGGCTTCAGCCGGATGACAGACAAGGAGGTGGCCAAGCTTTGCTGCCTTGACCTGGCGGAGGCGCGGCTGGCCCGGCGGCGCGAATTCGATGAGCCGTTTGTTCTTGAGGAAGCCACCGCCAAGAAGCAGGAGCGGTTCTTCGGTGCGCTGCAGCAGAAGGGATTGCGCTGGCGGCAGGGTGGGCGGTTTCTTCACCTGATGGGGAACAACGACAAGGGGCAGGCAGTCGCCCGGATGATTGAACTCTACCGGCAACTCTACGGTGAGGTTACCACTGTAGGGCTGGGCGACAGCGCCAACGACCAGGATTTTCTCGCGGTGGTGGACTTGCCCGTTCTGGTGGCCCGGCCGGATGGTTCGCACGACGACGCCGTGCTGGCAAAGGTTCCCGAAGCGCGGTGTATGCCGGGGATTGGCCCGGCGGGTTGGAACGAGGCCGTGCTGGAAGTCCTGGATTCTGCCGAGTAAGCCGTACCCGTCTTTCCTCCTGTAGCATCTTACACAGGGGGGGGCAGCTTGGGACCCCAATCACGCATCTGAGGACAGGTATTACCCGGTCTGGCGCCGGTATTTCAAACGGGAGGACAAATAAGATGCAGAAATGGGTTCGGGTTTCAGCTTTACTGGTAATGGGGGCGGTGCTGTTGTGCGGGCAGATTGCAGTAGTAGCTCAAAGTGGCGCTACGGAGGCAGAGGCAGAGGCGGCGGGCTTCAATCAGCCGCAGACTCTGGAGACGGACGAGGACCTGGCCAGCCTGCGAGGCGATGCCTGGTTCGTCGAGGCCTTGCAGCAGGCGCAAGCGAATGTCCCTCCCTGTGAACGCATCGCCGGGCACCGGCAGTTTGATTTCTGGATTGGCGACTGGGATGTATACAACCGCCAGGGTAAAAAGGCAGGCACCAACCGGATTGACAAGGTTGTCAATGGCTGTGTGCTGATGGAGAACTGGGTCGGTGCGGGCGGCGGACCGGGCAAAAGCCTGAACTACTATGACCACACCACCGGCGAGTGGGTGCAGATATGGATCGGGGGCACCGGCGTCATTCTGCCGGCCCGGGGCGGAATAAAAGACGGGTCTATGTTCCTGAAAGGTACCCGGTACCTGCGCAACGGAACCACGCAACTTTATCGCGGCACCTGGACGCCACTGGAAGACGGGCGGGTGCGGCAGTTTCTGGAGCTTTCCTCCGATGAGGGCAAGACCTGGAAGGTCTGGTTCGAGGGCTTCTACGTCCGCAAGCAGCAGTAGAGTTTTTACCACCGATAACAAGAGGGGTGTTTTTGTGAACATAAAAACAGCGGTGCGGGTCTGCGTGTTGATGATCGGCGTTTTTGCCTTGACGCTGTTTTCTTCGCAGCCGGTAGTGGGCGAGAAGGGCATCGCGGCGGAGAGTTGGTCCGCCTGTCCCGCGCCGGAGGCCCGGCAGTTTGATTTCTGGGTTGGGGAGTGGGATGTAGTCAACCGCCGGCTTACGGACGATGGAAAGTGGTTCGAGGCCGGAACGGCCACCACGCGGGTCTATTCTATCCTCGATGGTTGCGCGATTGTCGAACACTGGCGGGGCAACCTGGGCGAGAGGTCGATTAAGGGTTTCAGCATCCGAGCGTACGACCCCTCCGCCGAAAAATGGAACCTGTTGCTGAACTGGCCGGGGAAGGACCGGCCGAGCTTCGGGCTGCTATCCGGAGCATTCCGGCATGAGCGGGGCGAGTTCTTCACACAGGGGAAAGACCGGGAAGGAAACGATCAGCTTGTCCGGTACACTTTTTCTGATTCGTCTCCTTCTTCTATGCGCTGGGATGCGGCGTATTCGAAGGATGAAGGCCGCACCTGGTTCACCAACTGGATTATGGAGTTCTCGCGGCGGGACCCGCACTCGGCCCTCCCGCTGTTCAACGGTCCTACCCAAAGCGAAGACCGATGCACGTTTCCGGAAGCCAGGGAGTTTGATTTCTTTGCCGGCCGCTGGACGGGACAACTAAAAGCCCAAGGCCCCGGCGGCGCGGAAACTGCGTCACCCGTGGATGTGGACTCTTACTTGATCCTGGAAGGTTGCGCGGTGATGGACTTTGCCACCGTTTGGGGCGAGGGAGAGCCGTACAAAAAGTTCTTTATTCGGTCGTTCCTGCCGCCGTTGAAGCGCTGGGTGCTCTACACGATTGACAACCGCGAACCCGTTTTTATGCGATACGAAGGTGAGTTCGAGGGAGACAGCATCCAGTTGGTCCGGGCCGGGGCTGAAGAAACGGAAGGCGCTTCGGAGAGTTACGCTTGGACACTCCGGGAGGACGGGACGGTGCGGCTGGATTTCCGGCTATCGAGCGACGGGGGGAAAACCTGGACGTCCGTCGCGACGGCCGACCTTCAGCGGAAACCGTAAGCGGACTGTTCTTTCAGGCAAACGGGAGGCTGGACATAGCCTTATGGCATTGGAAATGAGGAATGAGTGCGAGAAGTGCCATGCGCCGCTACCGCACGAGAGCGGAGCCTTTATTTGCAGTTACGAATGCACGTTTTGTTCCGGTTGTACGCAGGCGATGGATACCGTCTGTCCGAACTGCGGAGGCGAGTTGGTTCGCCGGCCGAAAAGGAAGGCCTGATTATTCGTTTCCCAGGGAGAGTGTGATGGAGATTGTAGTGTGGCAAAGTGTGTTGCGTTTGAAGGGTTTGTTTCCGGTCCTGATGGCGGCGGTGCTTCTGTTTTCTCTGCCGGTGCTGGGGCAGCAGGGGCAGTTTCCGACTTGTGAAGAGAAAGAAGGGTTCCACCGGCTGGACTTCTGGGTGGGCGAGTGGGACGTTTTCGCCGGTGACAAACAGGCCGGAACCAACCGGATCGAAAAGATTCTGAACGGCTGCGCCATTCTGGAACACTGGACCGGCGCCGGTGACAGCGAAGGCAAGAGCCTGTTCTATTACAGCAGCGCAACCGGGAAGTGGAAACAGGTGTGGATTACGCAGCAGGCCACCCGTCCGGGCGGCATGAAAGAAAAAGAGTTAATTAAAGAGTTCGAGGACGGCGGCGTGCGCTTCCAGGGAGA
>CBDUYQ010000078.1:0-6177 GCA_965371475.1 uncultured bacterium | reverse complement strand
GGACCTTACCTGCCTCGAAGGA
This sequence comes from uncultured bacterium, assembly GCA_965371475.1. Classification (GTDB taxonomy): domain Bacteria; phylum Acidobacteriota; class Terriglobia; order Acidiferrales; family 2-02-FULL-67-57; genus CBDUYQ01. The sequence continues at coordinate 6,155 of CBDUYQ010000078.1, read as the reverse complement.
ATCAACCTGAACCTCCGGACCGAAGGTGCGCAACAAGGGAGCTTGCTGCTGCTGGAACTTCGGATGGACAAGCCGATGCAAGACCTCCGCGCCGCCTTCGGAGGGCAGCAGGTGCATTTCTGGCAGGAAGACGGCCGCGAGGGTATCCTGCTCGGCTTCCTCGGTCTTGACCTCGGCCTCCCCGTAGAACCTCTGCCACTGACCCTCACCGCTCGCAACGCCGGCGGAGCACTCGTCAGCTGCTCGTCCCTGATTAACGTGCAGGACGCCCGATTCGCCGAAGACCACCTGAAAGTGAGCAACCGTTTCGTCGAGGTAAAGCCCAAAGACCGGGAACGGACCAAACGGGAAGCCGAGCGGCTGCGGAAAATATTTGCCACGGTCTCACCGGAACGTCTCTGGGACGGTCCCTTCCGCCCGCCACTCAAACAAATGGACCCCAAAGGCAACTTCGGCCGCCGCCGCTTCTTTAACAACGAGCCCCGCTCACCCCACACCGGCGAAGACCTGACTGCCAACTTGGGCACACCCATTTATTCCCCGCAGGTGGGGCGGGTGGTGCTGGCGGAAAACCTCTTCTTTGCGGGTAACACCGTCATCCTCGACCACGGCCTCGGCCTCTTTACCTTCTACGCCCACATGAGTTCCCTCAAAGTCAAAGCGGGCGCTACCGTGAAGCCGGGTGAGGTCATAGGACTGGTCGGCGCTACCGGGCGGGTAACCGGCGCCCACCTGCACTGGTCAGCACGGCTGGGCAAGGCGCGAGTGGACCCCATGAAGCTGCTCACCCTGCCCCTGGAAAAAGATGAAAACAGCAGTGCCGCCCGGTAAGTTTATTTGATCTGCTGGAAACCGAAGAAGTAATCAAACACCATGCCTTCGCAGCCGTCGGCGCACCAGAAGGCGGAATTGCTGACGCGGTAAAGGCCTCCCCGTTCCGCATTCTCCTGCGGCTGAAATCGGGAAAGGATTTCTGTTATCCCTAACTCGTCCACCGCACTGACCTCAGACGCCAGTACGTGGCTGTTGTGGTCCCACTCCCCCAACAGCCGCGGACTGGAAGGAGAGGATTCACTAGAAAGCTGCGGGGATATTCCCTTTCCTCCACCGTCAGCTCTCTCCTCCCGGGTATCCCGTTCAAACCAGTCTGCTACGCCGCAATCGAAGGTGGACTGCACAGCATCGCCCGTTCCCCGCAAGTCAAACAGGAACCCCTGCGGCAGACTCCGCAGCTCCGCGCCGGTGGCCGGCACAACGGGGTCAACCGCCTGGTCAGCTTCCTGCTTAAAACGCAACTGCAACTGCTCCAAACCCACCTGCCTTCGCCGCAGAGGAATCCCCTCCCCGGTCACGCCAATGTCAGCCTCTTGGGCCGAGAGGCGAAAAGAGAGATGCTCCAGGTTTAAGCGAGCACGCCCCTCCTGGTTTTGGCGGGCAAACTCCTCCAACATCGTCACCAGGCGGCCGCAGGCCTTACGGTCGAGCCGGGCCAGAAACGACGCCAACTGCTGCAGGCGCGGACGGCTCTGCGCGTCGAACCCGAGACGCTCAAAAGCCGGGGCTAGACGTTCGCTGCACCCGTCTTCTTCCCCCTCCGCTCTTTGCCGGAAAACCAACTGCATGCCCTCAGCGGCAAAATCGATGAAGGTGGAAAGACGCAGCGGAGACAGCGGGAACCCGGCGGGCCGGTTACCAGCGGCCTCCCTGGGCTCGCTGTTGGCGGAGGCAGGGTCGCACGGCGCCCGGAACTCGGCGTCCCCTCCGCTCAACCGGGACTTCTTCACACGCCACCGGACTTTTCGCACCGTTCGCAATGTGGCCGAACCGCTCCAACCAACTCTTTTCAGGATTGCATCAAGCGCCGCCGACAAGCTCACGTTTTCGACCCCCAAAGTACGTCTGGACCTGAGCCTGGTGTGGATCTTTCTCGTCAGGCACAAGGTCCTTTAACGCCCTCCAGAGACCCCGTTCCCATGATTCATCGGCAGGGGGAAGATCCACTTGATGGGACGGGGGTCCACCTTCCATCACATTTTGATTGGAAACTTCTCAGGATCCCGGGAGGAACCGCTGGGAACTCAAGCCCGCGGGTGGGCCTTATCATACACCTCCATCAATTTCTGCATGGTAACCGAGGTGTACTTCTGCGTGGTCGAAAGCGAAGCGTGCCCGAGCAGCTCCTGAATGGCGCGCAGGTCGGCGCCCTCTTCCAGTAGATGCGTGGCAAAAGCGTGGCGCAGCGCGTGTGGGTGCAGGTCGAGGTTGGCGTCAAACAACCGGGCATAGTTCTTGACGATGGTGCGGAGCGAGCGCGTGGTCAGCCGCCGCCCCTGCGTGTTGACGAACAGGGCAGGCATCGAAGACCTGCCCGCCAGAATCTCCTCACGAACGTCGAGATAAGCGTCCAACGCCTCGCCCGCCTTGCCGCCGAACGGAACCAGCCGCTGCTTGCGTCCCTTGCCGCTCACCCGCAAAACCTGCTCCCGCCTGTCCACGTCCAAAAGGTTCAGCCCTACCGCCTCCGCCGCGCGTATCCCGGAACTGTAGAGCAGCTCGAGCAACGCCCGGTCGCGCTTTATCAACCGCTCAGCCCGCTGGGCGCGCTTCTTGCTGCCCTGCTTCTCCGCCTTTACCCGTGCGCGTTTGGGCAGTTCGGCGATGGCATCCAGAAGGCGGTTGACCTGCTCGGCTGTCGGCGCCGAAGGCAGCGTCCGGGGCAGCTTGGGCGGACGAATCAGCTTCGCCGGGTTCTCCTTCAGCAGCCCCCGCCCCTGACAGAACTTGAAGAACGCCCGCAGGGTGGAAAGTTTCCGCGCGACGGAAGTCTTCGCCCGTTTGTTGTCGTAGAGGTAGCCCAGGTATTCGCGGATTTCGTACTTCGAGATGCCGGCAAGTTTCGGTTCCGTGCGGCGGCCCTTATCATCTTCGATGGTCAGGTATTGGCGGAACTGCTTGAGGTCGCTGCCGTAGTTCCGCAGCGTGTGCGGCGAGGCGTTCTTCTCGTCCCGCAGGCTGGTCAAATATTTTTCAATCGCCTTCTTCATAAAAACCCTGCCACCACGGATGCACACAAATAAACACGGATAAAACAACTACTCAGGACAATCAGTGTGCATCGGTGTTTATCTGTGGTTCCCTTCACTTGGTCATTACGGCGGTCAGTTGCATTTTCTCAAACCAACCGTCGAGGGCGGCGTGGGCGCGGCGGCACTGTTCGGCGCGGCGCTGCCTCTTGTCACGGAAGCGCTTACGCTCTGCGTCCGTTTCGGGTTCGAGCGGCGGCAGCAGGTCGAATGCGATGTTAGCCGGCTGGTAACTCTTTCCCTCCGCCGAAGAGATGTAGTGGCAAAGCGAGCCCAGTGCCGTCGCCCGGGGTAATGCCACCGGTTCTTCTCCGCCGGCCAGCCGGGCGGCGTGCGTCCCGGCCATGAAACCGGTCGCCATCGCCTCAATGTACCCTTCCGTGCCGCACAACTGCCCGGCAAAGAAAATGTTGTCTTGCTGCCGAAGTTGCAACGTATTCGAGAGCAACGCGGGCGCGTTGAGGTAGGTGTTGCGATGAATCTGCCCGTAGCGGAGAAACTCCGCCTGCTCCAGCCCGGGAATCATCCGCAGGATGCGCTTCTGCTCGCCGAACTTGAGATGGTTCTGAAAACCCACCAGGTTATAGCTGTCGGCGCGCTGGTTCTCCTGGCGGAGCTGCACGACGGCGTAAGGCCGTCGTCCGGTGCGCGGGTCGGTCAGGCCGACGGGCTTCATCGGACCAAAGCGCAAAGTATCCCGCCCGCGGCGGGCCAGTTCCTCAATCGGCAGACAGGCTTCAAAGAAGCGCGTGTCTTCGAACTCGTGCAGCTTGACCTCTTCGGCGGCCAGCAGGGCGTCCACAAACTTTTCATACTCTTCTTTGGTAAACGGACAGTTCAGGTAGTCATCACCTCCCTTGCCGTAGCGCGACGCCCGGAAGATTTTTTCTTCGTCCACGGTTGCCGCGTCCACAATCGGGCTGATGGCGTCGTAAAAATAAAGATGCCCGGAACCGGTCAGCCGGGCGATGTCTTCCGCCAGCGCGCCGGAAGTCAGCGGCCCGGTAGCCACTACAACAATGCCCCCGCGGGGAACCTCCTTCTCCTCTTCCCGCACCAGCGTGATAAGCGGATTGCCCTCAATAACCTCCTGCACGCCCCGGGCGAACAGCTCCCGGTCGACCGCCAGCGCCTGCCCGCCCGGCACGGCGGCGCCATCCGCCACGGAAAGCAGCAGCGAACCGGCCCGGCGCAACTCTTCCTTGAGAAGTCCGGGGGCCGTCAATGGAGTATTGGATTTAAGCGAGTTCGAGCAGACCAGTTCGGCCAGGTCGCCGGTCTTGTGCGCGGGGGTCTGGCGGACGGGGCGCATCTCATAGAGCCTCACCGGCCACCCGGCGCGGGCAATCTGCCCGGCGGCCTCACACCCGGCCAGCCCGCCGCCCAGCACAATGATTTCTTCTTTTCTGGTCATACTCCGCCTTATCTTTGGATCTTTGGGTAGAATTATACCCCCGGCGGGACTTTGGGCCCCGGGCGGGCAGGAAACCGCGAAGGAGGGGTTGATGGACACGCAAAAATATCTGATTGCCGTGCTGGTGGTCTTTGTGGCGCACTCCGCCGGCGGCTATGTGGTTCACGACGTACTGCTGAGCGCCGATTACGAAGGGCTGACCTTCGTGCGTGAGTTCAATGACTTTGTCCGGCGGCTACCGCTGCTCTACCTGGCCAACCTGCTCTTCGCCCTGGTCCTCTGCTTCATCTATACACGGGGGTACGACGCGGAGCGCAACTGGTTCCTGCAGGGGCTGGTCTTCGGCCTGCTGATGTCGGCCTTGCTGCTGCCCGCCGCGCTGGTGGCTTACGTGGCGGTGCCGCTGCCGGGGCTGCTCACGTTCAAGGTGGCGCTGCTGAACATCGTCCACGTGACGGTCTCCGCCGTGGTTGGCGCTGCCATCTACCGCCTGCCGCCACCGAACCCGACCATGCCGCCGGAAAACCTTGTCATGCCGCCTAAGACCGAACCGCTGCCGCCACCCAGCGAATAGGCACAAGTCAAACAGCTTTCCGCAGGCTTTGCTCCTCTGAAGGTTGAAGAGGACCCGGAACTAAGGGTCCGGTGATGGGGGGGCCGCCTTAATCGGCGGTGGCGGCAGCAGTGACTTCTTCTTCCTGCTCGGCCAGTTCCACCTCGAACGTGCAGCCTTCCTCTTTGCAGTAGCGGAAGAAGCCTTTCTTGGTGCGCTTCTCGTAGGTCAGTTCCACTTTGCAGTCCGGACAGGCTTCCTTCACCGGCTTGTGGCTGGTGGTGTACTTGCACTCCGGGTAGCGCACGCAGCCGTAGAACACATTGCCGCGCTTGCCGCCGCGCCGCTCGGCCAGATCGCCTTCGCCGCACTCGGGACACTTGATGCCGATGGTGTTCTGCTTGACGTACTTGCACTTGGGGAAGCCCGAGCAGGCTACAAAGGGCCCGAAGCGGCCGTTGCGCCGCACCATCTCTTCCCCGCACTCGGGGCATTTCTCTCCGGTGGGCTGCGGGGTGGCCGGCTGCCCCTTAGCATGGATGGGCTTGGCAGTCTGGCAGTCGGGGTAACCCTTACAGGCCCAGAACTGCCCAAAGCGGCCGCGCTTGATCACCATCTCGCGCCCGCAGTTGTCGCAGATTTCCGGGTCGCCTTCGTGGTACTCGGGGATGTCGGCGAAGGGCCGCTCGTACTTGGGCTCGCGGGTGTTCGTGCAGTCCGGGTAGCCGGAGCAGGCCACGAACAGGCCGTTGCGCCCCATGCGAAGCAGCATCGGTTTGCCGCACTGCTCGCAGGTCTCGTCGGTCGGCTGCCCGGCCTTGTAGTTTTCCATCTCGTCGCCGGCGCGTTCAAGGTCCACGGAGAACTTTCCGTAGAACTCTTCGAGGGCATCTGTCCAGCGCATCTTGCCCGCTTCAATTTCGTCCAGCTCCTCTTCCATGCGGGCGGTATAGGCCAGATCGAAGATGTCGGCGAAGCTCTTTATCAGCAGGTTGAAAATAATTTCGCCCAGCTGGGTGGGGTAGAACTTCAATTTAATCTTTTCCACATACTGGCGCTCCACGATGGTGGAAAGGATGGAAGCATAGGTGGAAGGCCGGCCGAT
>CBDUYQ010000077.1:0-6181 GCA_965371475.1 uncultured bacterium | reverse complement strand
CTGTTTCTCTACGATGACTTCAAGCGGATTGAGCATCGCAACAACAGCAACGAGGGCAGCGATGTGGAGTGGGGCCCGGTTGTGGGCACACTCGCGATGCCCCTGGAGGAAACCACCGAGAGCACCGTCCGGATGTTCTCGGAAGAAAACCCGCGGCTCCCCGAGCACTTTCGCAAGCTGCAACCTTCCCGCCCGGGTGATGGAATTTTCCCGGATGACGGCCAACTCAATGCCTGGGTGGAAAGAAACGAGGGGCTTCGGCGCCACGCCGAGCAGCTCAGACTCTACTTGGCGGGCCCGGCGGACCTGCGCGCCTATGACATTCACCTCTGGGCGCCGGTGGACGTCTACTGGGAGTCGGAGTACTACTACCACAGCCGCCCGGCCAAGTTCTACAGCGAGTTTATTCTTCACCTGGAGCCGGACAGGGAAAACCCTGTTCACAGGACTCGCATTGAGGTTTACGAATTCCGGCCCCGCATCTGGGTGGGGAAGAAATTCAGCTTCGGCGCGCACTCCATCCTGCCGAGCTTCCACCGCGACGTCCGCTGGGTTGAGCCCACCACACAGGACCGGGTGGAGTTGCTGGACCAGATACGGGAGTTTGCAGCCAAAAAGACCCTTCCGAAAGAACCCCCTGAGTGATTCCCGGCCCGGCCTCCGGAGGGGGAAGAAAAATGCACTTTTCTGCTTAGTTTTCTTGACTATGGGGGGCAGGAAGGCTAAGATTTGGCCGTACTCGTGGCAGGCGCATGCTCGGGCTGGCAGGTTGGCTCGATCCCCTCGCAATCCAAGGCTGCGGTATTCGGAGGTCGGATATGGATTTGCCATGGAGCGATATTTTTCTCGATCCCATCAAGGAAATGTGGACGCTGTTTCTCACCTACATTCCCAAGCTGTTGGGTGCGATTGTTGTCCTGATTATTGGCTGGGTGATAGCACGCGCTGTCCAGACGATTGTGGACAGGGTGCTGAGCAAGGCCCGCTTCAACACCCTGACGGAACGAGCCGGCATCAACGAGGCCCTGTCGGCGGCGCAGATCCATCGCCCGCCTTCGACCCTCATAGCCCGGCTGTTCTTCTGGATGGTGATGCTGGTGATGCTTTCCTCGGCCGTTGAGGTGCTCAACCTCCCGGTGGCCAGCAGACTGCTCGACCAGTTGGTGGGTTATATTCCGAACGTCATCGCGGCGGCTTTCATCCTCGCGCTGGGGTTCTTCTTCGGCAGCTTGGTGCGCAGCTTCGTGGTCACGCTGGCCGGCGGCATCAAGATGGTCAACCCAAACACGCTGGGACAGGTAGCGCAGGCCGCCATCATCATCTTCGCCGTGGCAGGCAGTTTGGAGCAGTTGCAAATCGCTACCGAAACCATCCACACGGCGTTCACGCTGCTCTTCGGCGGGTTTGCCCTGGGCCTGGCTATCGCCTTCGGACTGGGCTGCCAGGACATCGTGAAAGCCTGGGTCAACCAGGCGCTCAAAGACGAATAGCCTCTCGCCCGGAAAGGGCTGTTGGAATTCTGCTCCGGCGGCGGAGCAATAAGTCCTCCGCCGCCGGAGTAAGTATTCCCCCCTAGCTTGTATCTTGCCAGAGTTGCTCCCCTCCTGTGCATCCGGCCCGGATGCGCTACCATCCAAGTTTTAGCAGATTCCCTGCCACGGTTAGCTTTCCGCAGGCAGGTTTAGATAATTCATGGTTAGCAAACTGCAAAACTGGCTGGAGGGCATCTTCGAGTCGGCCAACGGGCCGGCGAGGAGGCCGCAGCTCAGCCGGAACCGCGAGAGCAACATCCCCGGACTGTTTGTCATCGGCGACCTGGCGGGCGCGCCGGTGATCAAGCTGGCGATGGAGCACGGCGTCGAGGTCATCGAACACATTGCTTCGCTGCCGGACGCGCGCGCAACCGATTCCGATTCTTACGACGTGGTTATTGTCGGAGCAGGCGCCGCCGGACTGAACGCTGCCCTGGCGGCGCAGGAAAAAGGACTGCGCTGTGTGGTGCTCGAAAAGGGCAGGATAGCCAACACCATCGAAGACTTCCCCGAAGGCAAGTGGATGTACGCCGAGCCCGCCGCCTCTCCGCTGAAAGGCAAACTCTGGTTTGAAGAGTCCACCAAAGAAGAGCTGGTCGGACGGTGGAAGGAATTGGTGCAAGAAAACCGGCTCGACGTCCGCCCCGGCGACGGCCTGCAACAAATAGTCCGGCGCAGCGACAACCACTTCACCCTGAAAACCGAACAGGGCAGGGAGGTCCGTGCGCGGCGCATCCTGCTGGCCACGGGACAGCGCGGCACTCCGCGTTGCCTGGAAGTCCCCGGCGAGGAACGCGAGCAGGTCTATCACCGGCTCTACAGCCCGAAGAAGTATGAAGATGAAAACATTCTTGTGGTCGGCGGCGGCAACTCGGCGGCGGAGGCAGCTATTACGCTGGCGGAGAAGAACCGAGTAACGCTCAGCTATCGCGGCGAGAAGTTCCTCCGGCTGTTCCAGGAAAACCAGTGGCAGTTAAATGACGCCGTGGCCGCCGGTCGCATTAAGGTTCTTTTCAATTCTAATGTCACCGAGTTCGGGGAAAGAGAAGTAACTCTCAAGATTGAGAAGGCGGGTGCTGAGCACCCCTTCCGGACGGGAAGTGGAATTGCGCCGCAGACCACCGCCAAGGCGGGACAAGCAGGAATGTCTGTGCCACCAAGGGGTGAGGAAAATTCACGGAAATCAGTGGGGCAGGCATTCCTGCCTGCCGAGGGAATGGCGGCGGGCGGTACGGTCAAGGTTCCCTATGACCATGCGTTTGTTTTGATTGGGGCGGAGTTTCCGGCGGAGTTCTTGCAGTCACTCGGCATCCGGTTGGAGAACGAATGGACCGGCAGCCTCGGGCAGACGACCGCGCTGACACTGGCGACGTTCCTCGGGCTGTGGGTCCTGGGCGGCAACGCATCTATTGAAGCCGCCCGGTCGGTCCCCGGCTGGGTCGGCGGGCTGACGGCCGCGGCGGCCTTCGGCGCGCTGTTCTGGAGTGGAATCAAGGGCAGCCGCTGGGCGTGGCTGGGCGTGAGCTTCTTTTTCTTCTACTCGCTCTACGGCATCAAGTATGGTGCGGGCGAGGAGTTTTGGCCCTACCGCGGCTGGGCCTACGATCTGTTCACCTGGTTCAACCGGCCCATCTCCTTCTGGTACACGGTGCTCTACACCGGGGCGATGACCGTCTTCGGCTTCGCTGCCGTCAAGCGCTGGGGGTTCGGCCGCAATGGAAAAAAAGACAGTTTCCAAATCTGGCGTTACGCTTCGCTGATCGGGTTCCAGTGGATTTTCATGTTTCTGATTCCGGAGTTCCTCTTCCACTGGGCGGTGAAGTATCAGTGGGTGGGCGAGCGGCTGGCCACCGACCCCGGCTTCGCCGAGAACGCCTGGCGGTCTTACGGCATAGTGCTGGCGTGGCCGCTTTTCTTTTATACGTTTCTCGACCAGCCGCACATGGTCTGGGTGGTCTGGGGTGTGCTGCTGACCTTTGTAATCATTCCGGTGCTGGTCTTGTGGCACGGCAAGCGCTACTGCTCGTGGATCTGCACCTGCGGCGGGCTGGCGGAAACTCTAGGCGACCGCTGGCGGCACCTGGCGCCCAAGGGCAAGACGTCGCTTGCGTGGGAGCGGATGAACATCGTGATTCTGGCCGCGGCGGTGGTGATTACGCTGTTCTTGTTTGGAAAAGATGCCTTTACTCTGCTGCAACAGCCCGCCGACTGGGGACGCGCCGCCTACCGCCTTATCGCCGACACCTGGCTAATCGGCATCCTGCCGCTGACGCTCTATCCCTTCCTCGGCGGGAAGGTCTGGTGCCGTTACTGGTGTCCGCTGGCGAAGATGATGGAGTGGATGAGCCACCTCTACGTCCGGCTGGGGGTGAGCGGCTACGGCATCCGCGCGAACCAGAAGTGCATCGCCTGCGGCGAGTGTACGCTCAACTGCCTGGTCGGCATCGACGTGGAGAACTTCGCCATGAAGGAAGAGACCATCACCAACGCCAACTCGAGCTGCATCGGCTGCGGCATCTGCGTGACCGTCTGCCCCATGGACGTGCTCACCTTCGGCGCCGTGGAAGCAAAACCACAACTGGTTCAGATCACTCCTTCACAGGCGGTATAAAGAAATCGCTTGTAATTGGGTGCGGGTTCCTGTACACACATAGGAGACGAGAGGCCTTTCCTTTACCCGAAAAGGAGAAACGGATGAAACCAAACATTGGCAAAGCCATAGGCGGCGGCGCCGCTGGCACCGCAGTGATGACGATGATGATGTACTTTGTCTCCCCGATGATGGGCGTCAAGATGGACGTGGCCGCGATGCTGGGCGGCATGATGGGCGCCGCCGAGCCCTACAACATGTTCTGGATGATGGGCATGGGCGCGCACTTCCTGAACGGCGTCGTGATTTTCCCGCTGATCTACGTCTTCGTCCTGTTCAAGTTCCTGCCCGGTCCGCCCGCGGTGCGGGGTCTGATCTGGGGCCTGGCGCTGTGGCTGCTCTCGCAGACCATGATGCCGATGATGATGGGCGGGCCGATGTTCGCCGGTGGCAACATGGCGGCGGTAATGGGCTCCTTCATGAGCCACGCGATCTACGGCGGGCTGCTCGGCTTCATCGGCGGCGACGCCGAGTAGGGCAAACTCCCTTCAGGCGCGTTGTCATTCCGCCTGTCCCGAACGCAGTCGAAGGAAGTGGAGGCCGTAAGGCCGCAGCGAAGCCTGCCCCCGGCACGTCTCCCGGTTCTACGAAGAGGCCCGGCGAATCTATCTTTTGCTCACCGGGCGGTGACATTTCCGTCCAATTTGGGTATAACTGCGCCTACGGGAGCGCAGTCCAATCGAGGGGCGAACGATGATTACAATTTTGTACCTGGGAACTGTGCTGGGGGGAGGTCTGCTGCTCGCGCTGGCCTGGTATTTCTTTCAAGGGAAAGGAAAGCGCCGCCGCGAACTCCGGAAACTTGCCGGGCAGATGAACCTGCGCCCGCAGCCGGACGGCGCCGCCCTGCGGTCTTCCCGGCTGCTGGAGCAGCCGCTGTTCCGGCACGAGGAGGCGCGGACCGAGAATGTCTTTCACGGCAAGGTCCGCGGCGTTGAAACGCTCGTCTTTGAATACTGCATCCGCGTAAACCATGAGTGGAAAAAGGCCGACCCGGTGGCCTTCTTTCACCTGGCAGGGAAGCCGCTGCCCGGCTTTGAACTCCGACCGCGCAACTCCTCCAGCGCCGCCGCTGGGTTGCCGTTCGAGGGGAACCAGCGCTTCAGCGACATCTATGCTCTTACGGGCAACGACGAGCAGGCGGTGCGCACGCTCTTCCAGGGTGAAATCCTTTCTTTCTTCGAGCGCAGCGAAAACCAGGACTGGGGCGTGGTTTCTACGGGCGAGTGGTTGGGTGTAACCGTCTGGCCGCTGGGTAGCCGGACGTATGCGCTCGAAGCCAAGCAGATAGTCGCCTTCCTGGAAGACGCCAAGCAGGTGCTCTTCCTGCTTTCCGGAATTACCGGAACCTACAGATAATAATACTTAAGATATTGATAATAAAATACCTGCAACTATTGTTATATTACAATAATTGTAATATAATGGATTCGTTATGAAACAGCTAAACCTCAGAGAAGCGCGCCGCGCCCGTGGCTGGACTCAGGCCCAGGCCGCCCGGAAGATGGGTGTGTCGCAGCCTTATTGGTCCCTGCTGGAGCGGGGCGCGCGGCCGCTGCCAAAAACCCTGGCGCGGCGGATGGTGCGTGACGGGAAATTCCCGGCCACAGTGTTGCCGCTGCCCGCCCGGCTGGAAGACGCCCCTCCGGTGGATAACGACGCGCTGGCCGAAGACCTGGCCAAGCTGGGCTACCCGGCCTTTGCCTACTTGCGGCGCGGCAAGCGGTCGCTGCGGAACCCGGCGTTGGTGCTGCTCTCGGCGCTGGCGTTGGCTGACCTGGACCCGCGTGTGACCGAGGGGCTGCCCTGGCTGCTGCTCCACCTCCCCCATCCGGGTATGGACGAAGACTGGCTGTTGGATCAGGCTAGGCAGCACAATCTGCAAAACCGCTTGGGGTTCATGGTTTCGCTGGCCCGGCGCGTGGCCGAGGGGCACACCTCCCTAAACCACCGAGTCACACCGCTGCAACACTTGGAACACGCCGCTGGCCTCAGCCGG
>CBDUYQ010000076.1:0-6182 GCA_965371475.1 uncultured bacterium | reverse complement strand
CCATCGACCTCTACCGTGTCAAGGTAGCGCTCTAACCAACTGAGCTACGCGCCTACGGGAAAATTTATTTTACCCCAAGCAGGTTAAAAGAAGTAGCGGAGGCGGCCGGAGAAGGCGCGCGGCGGGGTGACGTGGGTTCCGCTGAAGACCGAGAGGAAGTTGAACAGGCGCTTCTGGTCGGTCAGGTTGCGGATGTCGAACTGAAGGCTCACGCGCGGCTCTTCGCGGGGGAAGTCGTAGCCCAGCGACCAGTCCCAGATCAGGCGGCTTTTGATTCGTTGTGGGGCGCGGTTGAGGTCCACGAAGGGTAGCCCCTCGTTGACGTCGGGGTCGGCCTGCACCGCGGCCAGGTCGTCGATTTCGACCGGGGGGCCGCTGTCGAAGCGTCCGTTGAGCGCGGTCCAGACGCCGCTCTTGTGGTCGTAGGCGATGTTCCCCTGCGAGGTGTAGGTCTGGTCGTGGTCGATGCGGAAGGGGCCTGCGTTGAACTTTTCCAGCGCCTCTTCGCCCAGGAAGAGTCCGCCGGAAAGCGGCGGGATGCCTACCGCCTTGCCCCAGGAGAAGGCCCACGACCCGGAAACTCCCTTGTGTTCCTGAAAGTTCACGCTCAGGTCGAGCCCGTTGACCTCGCCTTTGCTGATGGCGGCGGGGAAGACGATGGTGGTGTTAAGCAACTGGTCGTTGTCGTGGAAGTCGTCGATGCGCTTGACGTAGTAGGAGACGTTCACCCGGAACCAGTCGCGCGCGCTCTGCTGCACTCCTACTTCCCAGAAGTCCACCCGCTCGGACCGGACGATTAACAGGGCGGCGCCGAGGGCCAGTACGCGGTCGGGCGGAACCAGAGTTGCCGCCTCCGGTGAGGTGGAAAAGAGCAGGTTTTCATTCGACGGGGTTTGGAACAGCCGGTTGTAGGAGGCGCTCAGGACGGTGCGTGTCCGCGCAATGTTGTAGGCCAGCCCCAGGCGCGGGCTCCAGTGATCTTCCGACAGCACGAAGTTGTAATTGTCATAGCGCACGCCAAAGGTTGCCGACAGTCCCTGGTAGGTGTAGGCGTCCTGGATAAAGAAGCTGTACTCGGAGCCGGTGCGCTCGGTTGCGAACTGGAAAAGGGCGCCGCCGCGGGTCAGGTCAAAGGGGAGCAGGTTGGGGTTGAAGTCGGGGTTGGGGACGAAGCCCAGGTCAGAAGGGTCGAGGTCAAAGAGCGGGTCGGTGTCGGGGTCGTTGAACGAAGAGTCGGTGAGGGCGAAGGTGAGGAACTCGCTTACGGGGAGCCCGAAGAAGTCGATGCCGGCCTTGAAGCGGTGGCCGCTGCCGGTAAAGTTCACCGTCCACTTGCCGCCGGCGGTGGTGAGGTGGCGGGCCTGCGACGCTGTTACCGGGGTGTCGCCCGGGCTGGGGAAGAGTTGCGCCAGCGCGGTGCGGAAGTAGGGGACGGCCTCCATAGTCCATTTCGAGTTGATGATGTGGAGCCAGTGCAGCCGGACAGAGGTGTCCATTAACTTCTGCTGCTGGTCTTGGCCCGCGAGGTGCTGCGAGGGCAGGTTGGGCACGTCGAAGCGGGAGCGCGCGCCGTTGCCGCTGAAGTTGAAAAAATTGTTCTGGTTGGGGGAGTAGTCCACCCGGAAGAAAGCGCTCTGGTTGTTGCCGCTGTTGTGCAGGTTACCGAAGCTGGGCGGGTCCAGGAAGCGGTGGTTCTGGCCACCGGCCACGCTGACAAAGTACCCCCACTTGGTGGTGCCGCCGCTTAGTTGGGCGGTCAGGTCGCCGCTATCGAAACTGCCCGCGCTGCCGCCGACACTGCCGTGGAACAGCCCGGCGGAGCCGATGCCGGACTTGGTGCTGACGTTGACCACGCCGCTGACCTTATTGCCGTATTCGGCGGGGAAGTTGCCGGTGTAGATTTCCATGGCCTCGACGTTGCGGGCGTCAAAGGGGTTGCCGAAGTCGATGGAGAGCTGGTCGGAAATCGGCAGGCCGTCAATCATAAAAGAAACCTGGTAGTGCGCGCCGCGGATGTGGAGCCGCCCGTTGGCGTTCTGGGCTACGCCGGGGCTCTCCAGGATGGCGCTCTCGATCAGCCGCCCGGGAGCTGAGCCGACCTGCCGGTCAAGTTCGTGCTCGTCCATGTGAGTCAGGGTGCTGATGTGGGTCTCCCCCGAGTAGGTGGCAGTTACTTCGATCCGTTCGGTCACGGTGCCGACGTTCAAGGTGAGGTTCAGGCTGACCGCCGTGGTGTGAATATCCACCTGCTGCTGGTGGGTCTGGAAGCCTCCCATCTGCACGGTAAGCCGGTAGGTTTCAAACGGGACCTGGAAAAAGACAAAGGCGCCGTCCTCGCGCGTCTCGGTGGTCAGGATATCCTCTGCGTGCCGGGGATTGCTCAAGGTGATCTTCGCGCCCACAATGGCCGCCCCGGTTTCGTCCAGCACTGTGCCTTGCACTACGGCGGTGGCCTGTCCCTGGGCCGGAATCGCAGTCAGGCTCAGGATGAAAATTACCATACTTGAAACATGTGCAATGGATTTACCGCGATACGGAATCATCTCTTTTTTTCCTCCCAATCTGTCTAATTTGTGCAGTGTGCGTTTTGACAGATCAGACGAGAGGAGGCGCCCGTAGTGATAGCGTGGCAAAGGCAGGGGAGAGGATTTCCCACCGGGGTTGGTAAGAGGCTTGTTCCCAGCTCGGGTTGAGAGTTGCGGACAGAAAGGTTGCGGCCCGGGCTAGAAGGCTGCTGCCGGTTTTGCAGGTACGGCACGGGTCGGAACCGGCAGCAACAGCCGGGGCGTTGTGCTCACCGGACGGAGGTTCCAGGCTGGCAGTTCCCGGAGCAGAGGAGAACTGCCCGTGGAGCACGGGGTGTGCCAGCAAGAGCAGGAGCAGTAATACAGCAAAAGTTGGGCGAAATCGCATTATTGTCCAAACTTCCCAATCACAAGAAGATATCCCATCCCTATTGTGCTTGGATGTAGCAAATCTGTAAAGGGTTGATTCCGAAGGGCGGAAGGAGCGAAGAAATATTAAGGGGCTAGGCGGAAGGCTTGGCTCGGGAGTTCGGTTCGCCCGGCATTTTTTCATCCGGCCGGAGGAAACGGTAGCGGTCAATGTGGACGGCTACGCCCACCATCTCGGCGTTTTCTGTCTGACCGGCGTCGGAATCCACCCGGATGATGCTGCCCAGGCAGTGCAGGAATACTCCCGGGCCGGAAGATTCCCCGCCCTGGAGACGGACGTAGAACTCGACCTTGCTCTGCTCGTCGAGTGACTTTGGCAGGTAGAAATACACCCCCGAAGAACTGATGTCTCGCATGTCGGCTTCAGCTGGCTGGGCGCCTTCCTCCCCGGGCACGGTAATCTCCAAGGGCAGCTTCAGGGGGAAGCGCTGGTTTTGGCGTTGTTCGTCTTCTGCGATTTTCTTCATAGTCCCTGTCCGTGTCATCTTAGGAGCAATGTCTGGAGGAAACGTCTCCCGGACTGTTTGCTGCCGAGTATGATTTTTCCATGGGAGCAGGCCGGAGTCAATGTGCGTAAGGTGTAGGATTTCAGCATGACTTTCGGACTGGTACTAGGTCTGAGGTCCTACTCCCGAAAACGGTTTTGAATAAGCTGAAAAACCGTAAAGTGCTCATTATTAATTACTTACATACAAAATTGTTGTAGCCTGGCTAATCGGACTCTGTGGTACCCGGCGTGGGGAGTGTCCAGTTGGCATAGATCATAAATATCCAGAACAGATTTGCCCCAAGCGCCACCCAGCCCAGTAGCAGCTCCCGCATGCTCAGCAGGCAGAAGAATACGATGCAATAGGGCAGCACGGCCCGGCGAACCACGAAGTAGAAGTTACGGCCGACCCAAAGTATGAAGTTGTCCTGTTTTTTGTCGAGTGAAACGTGCAGGCGGTTGATGTAGTCGGCGGGATTGTCGCGGGCGGTGCGCCGCCGCTGCTGCAACTGAAGTGGGATGGCGATGATGGCCCCGAAGAGGAACAGGCCGTAAAAAACCAGGTTGTACACCTCCCCGGTTTCGCGGTAGAGGCCAACGGCAAGACCGCCGAAAATCGCCACATAACTGGCGTAGTCCACCATGGTTTCAAACCAGGTACCGAAGTGGGATTCCTGGAACTTGAGCCGCGCCACCATCCCGTCCACATGGTCGAGGATGGCGGAAAAGAAGTTCAGCAGCGCACCCCCCAGCGTCCAGAAGTAGCCGCCATGCGCGGCCACCAATCCTCCCCCGATGGCGAAGAACAGACCCAGCGTGGTGATGAAGTTGGGCGAGGCTGGGGTGTGGAGAAAGATTCGAATGAGTGGCTCGGCCAGCACCAGTTTGTTGAAGCGGGCAAAGTTGCCGTCCGAGGGTTTCAGGTTGAAGTGTGTCAGTTCGCGTTCAATTTCCCGCAACCTGACGGGTCCGCTGGCCCGTCCCCAGGAGCGGCCCTCTGTTTCCACATCCTCCACCTTGGTTTGGCCGGGCAGGCTTAAGGCGTAATCGCACACCCGGCCCGGGATCTCGGCCGGGTTCGAACCGTTCCCCGATACATTCAGAAATTCCGGGCTGCAAAGATACAGACCCGGCAGGGTGGCCGAGCGGGTGTGTTTGGAATCAATCACCCGCCGGGCCATCTGTCCATTTAAGGGGGTCGTGCGCAGTGTTTGCAGGGCTGCCACATCAAAGATCGAGTCGGAAAAGAGCAGCACAAAATTTCCGTCAACTTTGCCGTGCGCCTGCCGGAGCAGGTCGGTTTCCCGGGAGGTGGCGGAGGATTCCTCCGCAGGAATCCATCTCCAGTCGAGGGTTACGCGCCGCCGCCGCAGGAGTTTGCCGGGGTCCCTGCCGCCAACAATCAGGAGTTTTTCGAGACCGGCTCGTTGTGCGGTCAGGACAGAACGGAGCAGGGTCGGCAGTCCGGCCAGGCAAGGTGGCCGGCGCGTGGCGGACTCAGTGGTATTAAGCAGCACACCCTGTTGGATTGTGGCAGAAGATTCCATGCGCTTAAAATTTTGCCGAACCTTGGCGCTCGTTTTTTTTTAATCAACGCTCCAAGTCTGGAGCCTGTGCGGTTCGAAGGCCACGCCCCTGCTTTCTTCTCCTCTCGAACCAGCGCGTCGGCGACTTTGTGTTTTTTTCCCGAACGGACAATACAATAGCATGAAGCCGCCGCCCCCAGACTAGTATCAGGCATTGCGGGGTGTCTTTTTTCTGAGCGAGTTTTTCGCGGGGCGTCGTAGTGGGGACAATCTTACGGCACGGAGCGGGAGTTCTCCGTATCGTCATCGGAGGTGTCCACAGTCGGGGGTTCTTTTCTGGCCAGCTCGTGCAACCCCTTGGTGAACAGAGGAACGCAGCCAATCAATACCCAGGCAACCGCGCGCGCGCGCCTTACCAGTGCCAGGGTTACGCCCACGGAGGCAGCCAGCTCGAACTGCGAGAGGATCAGCACCACACCCCCTTCGCGAACCCCTACGTTCCCCGGAACAAAGAGCGAGAACACGCCCAGCACCTTGGTAGCGCCTTCAATAACAATCGCTTCGGAGAGGGTGATACCCGGCGCCAGGATACGTAATATCAGGTAAACCTCCAGCACTCCAATGAAGGCCGTGGGCAGGTTGATGGCCAGCAGCAGAAAGAACATCCGGCGGTTCTGCACAAAGACAGTTTGCAGATCATCCGTGACCGTGTGGTAGAAGCGGTGCAGCTTGCCCAGGAACGATTTCGGGTCGGTCCGGGCCAGCCTTTCATGCAAAGGGCGTGATTCCTTGCT
Organism: uncultured bacterium; assembly: GCA_965371475.1. Taxonomy (GTDB): domain Bacteria; phylum Acidobacteriota; class Terriglobia; order Acidiferrales; family 2-02-FULL-67-57; genus CBDUYQ01. The sequence continues at coordinate 421 of CBDUYQ010000076.1, read as the reverse complement.
TAAGAGACGGGCGCCTCCGAACGGCAACAGTAACAGCGACGTCAGTGCCACCGCAGTGATTGCGAGGCCGGTCTGCATTCCTGCCCGTTGGGATAGTTCGGTAAAGGCGGCCAGCACCCCAGCCAGCATGATAATCATGCTGGCGTAGAAATAGGTCATTCGGGCCACCAGCAACGACGAGAGGGCTTTCCGCAGGGGAACACGGCTGCGGATGGTGGCTGCGCGGAAGGCTTCCCCGGTCCAGCCGAAAGCGAAGTGCGCTACCGCCTCCCCGGCCAGCCAGAGGTTGATGGCCGTTCCCAGCGGGAGTTTTGGGCTGTCCTCGCCCAGGCAGAGCTTCCAGGAAAGCGCGCGAAGAAAATTGAGCACGCCGTAGAGGAGAATGAGGATTACAAACGTCCAGCCCAGCCGCCGCGCGTGA
>CBDUYQ010000075.1:0-6188 GCA_965371475.1 uncultured bacterium | reverse complement strand
ATTCGCAGCGGCGCGATGGCCTTCCTGAAGGTGGAATACACCTGGCTGGCGGGCTTCGTAGCGGTGATGTTTGTGGTGTTGGCAGTCTTCCTGCCCAATGGACGCATGCCCACGGCCATCAGTTTCGTCCTGGGGGCACTGGCTTCCGCCACGGCGGGCTGGATAGGCATGCGTACGGCTACCAGCGCAGCGGTACGAACCACACACGCTGCCCGGACCGGGCTGGCCCCTGCGCTCCGCATCGCCTTCTCGAGCGGCGCCGTGATGGGCCTGACGGCTGTGGCCTTGGGAACAGCAGGTATTACCACTCTCTACTACGCCTTCGGCGGGCTATCCGGGCAGGGGCTGGAAGCCTCCAAGTACATCTTCGGGTTCTCACTGGGCGCGTCCTCCATCGCCCTGTTTGCGCGCGTAGGCGGTGGCATCTTCACCAAGGCGGCCGACGTCGGTCAGGACCTCTCCGGCAAGATCGAGGCGGGCATCCCGGAAGACGACCCACGCAATCCGGCCACCATCGCCGACAACGTAGGCGATAACGTGGGCGACGTAGCCGGCATGGGCGCTGACCTGTTCGAATCCTACGTTGGCAGCATCATCGCTTCGATGGGTCTGGCCTGGAGCTTGACGGCTACGCAGGCCAATACCCTGTGGGGCGTCGAAGAGTCCGGCTTTTCAGGAACACAGTCGGCCCTGATCCTCTTCCCTGTGATTCTCGCTGGAATCGGCATTATCTCCTCCGTGCTGGGCACCTTCTTCGTCCGCACCAACGACGAAAGCAAAATTCACAGCGCTCTGACCAACGGCTTGCTGGCCGCCTCTGTTTTGGTATTGCTCGGCGGGGCGGGGCTCATCTCCGTATTGCACCTCCCTTGGGAAGTTTTCTTTGCCGTGGTAGCAGGACTGGTGGTAGGTGTGGCCATCGGCCAGGTAACCGAGTACTACACCTCCAAAGACAAGAAACCGGTGCGGAACATCGCCCAGCAGTCTGAAACCGGACCGGCCACCAACATCATCGCCGGCCTGGCTACGGGAATGATGTCCACCGGCATTCCCATCATCCTGATCTGCCTGGGAATCTACCTGAGCCACCACTGGGCGGGCCTCTACGGCATCGCCATTGCCGCCGTCGGAATGCTCTCGACACTCGGCATCAGCCTGGGCGTGGACGCCTACGGCCCCGTGGCAGACAACGCCGGTGGCATCGCGCAGATGGCCGCGCTGGAAGAAGTCGTCCGGCAACGGACCGACTCGCTTGATGCTGTCGGCAACACCACCGCCGCCGTGGGCAAAGGGTTCGCCATTGGCTCAGCTGCGCTTACGGCGCTGGCGCTCTTCCACGCCTTCCGCACCTCGGCCAACGAAGCCATTGAAGCGGCCGGGGGACCAAGCGCCTTTTCCCCCGCGCACCTGAATTTCAGCCTCGACAATCCCAACGTACTCATCGGACTGCTGCTGGGCGGCATGCTGCCGTTTATCTTTTCCGCGCTGGCGATGGAGGCCGTGGGGCGCTCGGCCTTTGCCATGATCGAAGAGGTCCGCCATCAATTCCGCACCATCGAAGGGTTGATGGAAGGCAAAGCCGAGCCGGACTCCGCCCGCTGCGTAGCCATCTCCACCAAGTCAGCCCTGCGGCAGATGATCCTGCCCGGACTGCTGGCCGTGTTCGCTCCGATTGTGGCCGGGTTACTGCTGGGAGTGGCCGGGCTGGGAGGCCTGCTGATCGGCGCTTTGGTCTCCGCCGTAGTGATGGCGCTGATGATGGCCAACTCCGGCGGCGCCTGGGATAACGCCAAGAAGTGGGTGGAGGACGGCAACCTGGGCGGCAAAGGCTCGGAAGTCCACAAGGCCGCCGTCATCGGCGATACCGTCGGCGACCCCTTCAAGGATACCGCCGGGCCCAGCCTCAACATCCTGATTAAGCTGATGAGTGTAGTAGCGGTTATCTTCGTTCCCCTGATTGTGCTCTGGATGAAGAACGGCTAAGCGGGAACAGGCATACGGCCCCCTCGGACGAGGGGGGGCAACCCTACGGCATCCGCATCTTGTCTTTCACGGAGTCGGCCTTCTTGCGGATTTTGTTTGCCAGGTCACGGAAACGGTTACGGCGGCGGCGGGGCTCCAATACTTTGAAAAGCTCCCGTAGCGCCTTGCCTTCTTCCTCGATTTCACCGGCCAGAGAGACTACCTCAAAAGAAAGATGGTACTTGTCGGCGCCCTTGACGGCTTCCTCCAGTTTTGTCCCCTTGCCGGCCAGCGCCTTGACTCGCTCCTCCACTCCCTCCGGCATATCCTCACCGGAATCCTGGCGGAGTTCCTCCAGCAAGGCGGCGACGGCTTCATTGATGCGGGCGGAGTCCTGCCGGACTTTCTTAATAGAAGACTCCAGCAACAATTGGCGACGGGTGCGGTGCGAAGACCCCTGGGGGGGTTGGGCTGTGGCTGCTCCCGCCACAGCGCAAAAGAACATCAACCCCAGCACCACAAAGTTGCGATGAACCATACCTGCCATGTCACAATCTTCTCAGAAAACCGGACAGTCCGAAAGGGGAGATCGCTCCTCCCCGTGACCCCAATCTCCGGTTTGTGCCTTTGAGGCCTTTGCCTTCCGCCACAAATTGCCTAGAATGGCTGTTCGGCTCGAATCCACCCAGAGACGGAAAAGGATAAAAAATGCTCGAAAACTTCTCAGTGCAGTCAATGCAGCAGCACCTGCCCGCGATTCTCTCGGTCGTCGGAATTCTGGTGGTGATGTGGGCTGCGCTCTGGCTTTCCACCCGGACCATCCGCCGCCTCGCCGACCGCATGGAAGAGGAGGACAAGGAGCATTTCGAAGACATCGAGCGCTGGGCCAGCCAGCTCATCCGTTTCATCCGGCACAGCATTGAGATCGTAGCCGGTGTGGCCGCTGTTTTCATCCTTCTGCGCGGCATCGGGCTCCAGGGCATCCCCCAGCTTTCCTGGGAGCAGGTGGTCGTGTGGCTGACCGGACCGGGCGTACGCATTCTGCTGGTGCTCGGGGGCGCCTACGTGGTGACCCGGGTAGCCCACCTGATGATTGAGCGCCTGCACCTGTTCGTCACCCCCGGCGAAGGGCCGCCAGCGGAGGTGGCCGAGATACGCAAGCGGGCGGAGACCCTGCGCCACACATTTTCCGGCCTGATCACCACTGTAATAATGGCCGTCGCCGCCCTGATCGTCCTGCGGGAGCTGGGCGTGGACATCACCCCCATCATCACCGCAGCGGGCATCGGCGGCCTGGCCGTGGGCTTCGGCGCACAGAACCTGGTTCGCGATATCATCTCCGGCTTCTTCCTCCTGCTCGAAGACCAGGTGCGTGTGGGCGATGTGGCGGACATCAACGGCAAAGTGGGTGTGGTGGAGGCCATCCGGTTGCGCACGGTGGTCCTGCGCAGTCTCAACGGCACCGTCCACGTCATCCCTAACGGCGCCATCACCGAACTTTCCAACATGACAAAGGACTACTCCTACGCCGTGCTCGACGTGGGCGTGGCCTACAAGGAAAATGTGGACCATGTGATGGACGTCCTGCAGGAGATCGGCCGGGAGTTTGAGAAAGAACCTGCGTACGCCAGCAAGCTGCTCGGCTCACTGGAGATGTTCGGCGTAAACGAGCTGGGCGATTCCGCCGTGGTCATCCGCATCCGCATCAAGACACTGCCCATCGAACAGTGGGGCGTGGCGCGCGAACTGCGCCGCCGCATCAAAAACACCTTCGACGCCAAGGGAATTGAGATTCCCTTCCCGCACGTCTCCATCTACATGGGCGAAGCCAGCAAACCTTTTGCTGTGGAAGATGCTGAAAAAATCAGGAAGTCTTCTCGTCAGACCTGATCTTCCAGGAAGATTTTGAGGTTCTTGAGCGACTCCTTCCAGCCCTGCGAAACAGCGTCGTAATAGCGGTCCCAGTCGGGGCCGTTACCAAATCCTTCCTGCCGGACGCCTACCCGCGTCCGCCCGTCGCGCTCACGGACGTTGATGGTCAGCCGCATCGGGCCCAGCGGCGGGTAGCCCACGCCGAAATAGACCATAGAATCAATCCGCAACCGCTTGCCGGGCCGGTAAGACTTGATGACCCCGCTGCCCAGGTAGGCAAAACCCTCCTCTGTCGCTTTCCAGGCCAGCGCGTACACCCCGCCCTTTTGCGCCTGTATCAATCCGGTCGAAGCGCCCCACCATTTCGAGAGCGCGTCCAACACGAGAAATGCTTCCAGCGCCTTCTCCGGCGTCGTGCGAATCTGAATCGACCGGCTTACCTTTCTTGCTGGCTCTGGATTTGTCATGTGTTTTTTCTCCGGGGTTCGGCGGCAGTTTTTTCCGGCAGCGGAAAATGTGACTGGACGTAGGTGCGGGCTTCTTCCGGCGAGTTCAGTTCCCCGTTCAACTGCATCTCTTCCACCTCTGCCAAAATCTTCCCCAAACCGGGGCCCTGCGGATACCCAATAGCCATCAGGTCATGACCCGTGAGCAGCCGGGGAGGCCGCTTGACCTCCTCCGGAGTTGTCTCCCACGCCTCTTTGACATAGTGGTAATTGTCGAGCTTGCCGTGGCTGGCCAGGCAGTCCAGCCGGTGCAGCTCCAGGTGCTCCTCAAATTTCTCCTGTGCAATGAACCGTTTCAGTGTGCTCAGCTTCATCTGCGGGGCGTCCATGAATTTTAAGTGGTTGCGCACCAGTGATACCACCTGGTCGGTTTGCAACCCGGAGAGCTTCAGCCCCAGACAGATTTCCTTCGCCATTTCCGCGCCGATTTGCGCATGCCGGTTGAACCGAATCCGGTCGGCCACCTCGAAGGTCGGCGGCTTGCCAACGTCGTGTAGCAGCACTCCGAGAGCCAGCGTTGCAGTGGGGCTTTCCATGGCTGCCAACATCATCAAGACGTGCGTCCAGACGTCCCCTTCCGGGTGGAACTCCGGCGGTTGCTCCACCCCTTTCATCTTTGCTACTTCCGGCAGCACAACTTTCAGTAATCCGGTCTCGTCCAGCAGTTCAAACGCCCGGCGGGCGCTGCCTTCGGTCAACATCTTGAGCAACTCGTCCCGGATGCGCTCCTGCGACACCTGCGTTATATCAACAGCCATTTCCCGGATTGCCTCATAGGTTCCCGGCTCAATCTGAAAACCAAAGCGGGCGGCAAAGCGAACGGCGCGCAGCAGGCGGAGTTTGTCCTCGGCGAACCGTTCGCGGGGCTCGCCGATGGCGCGGACGATACCGGCTTCGATGTCTTTTTGCCCACTGACGAAGTCCAGGTACTTATCTTTGAGAGGATCGTATAGCAGCCCGTTGATGGTGAAGTCGCGCCGCTGTACGTCCTCCTCCGCGCTGAGGGTGAATTTGACTTCCGCCGGGTGGCGGCCATCGAGCGTCCCGTGGTCGGAGCGGAACGTCGCCACTTCCACCTCCACTACAACTCCGGAATCCTCCAGCAACACCCGGACGACGCCGAACTGTGCGCCGACGGTAATGGCCTTCGGGAAAATCTTCAGAACCTCTTCTGGAGTTGCGCTGGTGGCAATGTCGTAGTCAAGCGGTTCGCGCCCCAGCAACTGATCGCGCACGCTCCCACCCGCAAAATAGGCCTTATGACCGGCATCCGTCAGCCGACGCAATGCTTTCCGCTCTGGCCGGGACTCTTTCATCCTTTGGAACGACCGGGCGGAATGGGCGGCGCGTGGCGGCTGGGTTTGCGCAGCATGGACTTGGCCGGGCTGATGGCATCCTGACCGAAGCGGTCGCGAACGGAATCGGCCGCCTGGGCCAGTTTCTCGTGCCGGTCGCGCTCGAGCTGGTCGAGCAAGGAAAGCTGCGCCGGCGCTTCCACCAACTGGCTGGCGGCAATCCCCAGCAGACGCACCTTGCGGCGCTTGTCCCAGTGGCGGTGCAGCAGAGCGACAGCTTCCCGGTAAAGTTCACTGTCGAGGTCGGTGGGCTCTTTCAGGGTATGGGCCCGGGTGAAGGATTCAAAGTTCGAGTAGCGCAGCCGCAACGTCACCGTGCGGGTGAACTGCCCGTGCTTGCGCAGGCGCGGGCCCACCAGGCTGGCCAGGTAGGAAAGCGCAGCCTCCAGTTGCTGCAAGTCGCCCACGTCCTCGTCGAAGGTGCGCTCGTGGCTGAGGGACTTAATTGCATCGGAGAAGAACCACAGGTCGCCGTCCTGCCCGCGCGCCTTGC
>CBDUYQ010000074.1:0-6217 GCA_965371475.1 uncultured bacterium | reverse complement strand
GGCGGTGGAAACCAACCAGGCGGCCTGCTTCAGTTTCACCTCGGCAGGAAGCCAGCCGAGCACCCGCAAGGACCTCTCAATCGGCCACACCGGCAGGGAAGTCACAATCAAATTTGTCGGGTTGCGCTCGAAGCTCTGCGGCGGGTTGGGCGCTTCGTAGTCAGAGAGAACGGAGAAGTAGTCCATGGGGACGGTGCGGCCGCGCGGGTCGAGTACGGTTTCCACCCAATCCAGGTTGGCGTCGAGGTTTACGGTGTAGTGGCTGAGCTGGTACACCGAGTTGTGCAGCCCGAAGTATTTCTTGGGAACCAACTCCGGAATCTTCGGCCTGTGCTGGTCGAGCCAGGCGATCGGGTCTTCGGTGCGGCAGAGTTCGAGCAGGCGCGCCAGTCCGTTCAGGATTTTACCGTCGCGCGCGTTCTCGCCGGTCAGCCGGTTGCCGGCCTCGCTCCAGTAGGAGTCGGCGTGGTCTTTCAGGAACGGCAGCCACGACCGCACTCCCTGGTAGTAGTCGAAGTAGGCGTTGTATTCGGGTTCGAGCCACTTGCGGATGTCCGCCAGGGTCGCCTCCATCTTGAGCCGGAGTTCAGCGCGCTGGTCGTTGTTGAGTTTGCGTTTCCGCGCCAGCAGGAGCAGGTGCAGCCGGTTCAGGTCGTTGTTGCGCAGGTGGACCTCGGAGCGGGCGTTGCCGAAGTTATCGATAAACGAAGTCGGGTAGCCTTTCTCCCCCCCCTTGCCCTGGTTGTAGGGCGAGTAGGGGCTTTCCATCACCCGCGGGAAACTGATCCCCTGCACGGGGGCCGAGAGTGCGTGGGCGGCGTCTTCAATCATCACGGTAGAAACCGTGTTCCCACCCAGGAAGCGGGTGCGGAACATCCGGGTCAGCGGGAAGGTCAGGTTGACCGACTCGGTGGAGTACTCCGAACCGTGGTCCGACAAAATTACCACCAGGGTCTGGTCGCGCCGGTCGCTGCGCTCGACCGCATTGAGGATTCGCCCCACGCGGCGGTCGATGCGTGCCATCCGGTGGACGATATTTTCCGGGTTGGGGTCGGTGTGGTACTGGTGGTCAATGGTAAAGAAGGTGCTGATGTAGTCGTAGCGTTCCCGTCCGGAGGAATCTTTTTCCAGAATTTTTTTGGCGATGTGATCCGCCACAAACTGTTCCTGCCATTCCGGGTAGTTCATGTCGTCCACCCGGCGGGCCAGGTGCGCCCGGGCAATCCCCCAGCCGCTTTCCCCGTTGTGCAGCCAGTGTTTGCCGAGGTCGGAAAGGTAATCGACCGGCGTCTGGCGGTAGTACATCCAGGGAGTTACGTAGGTCCGATTGGGGTGGAAGGCGTCGGCAAACAGGCTGACGCCGGCCTGGTCGAGTTGCCACACTACGCTGGTCTTGCGCGCGCTGCGCCGTATGATATTGAAGGTGTCGCGGAAGCCGTCCAGGTGCGAACGCCGGTACCCGGTCTGGCGGCTGAAGGTCATATGCCGCTTGATGATGCTGGGTTGGCCGGTTTGGATGACCCCCCAGGAAACCGACGAGAGGGTAATGGTAGCCGACACCATGTTCTCGGTCCGGACGCCCTGGTCGTAAAAGTAACGCCGGATGTTGGGGATCACTTCCCGCCGCCCGGTTTCCGCCCGGAAGAGTTCAATCGCCCGGCGGTAACCTTGCGGGTCGGGCAGTTGCGCCAGGCTGGCCGGGTTATCGAGGTCAACCAGGGCGTTGAGAATTTGCGGGCTGAGGCCGTCCACTTTGATTACCACCAGGCGGGGACGGTTATCCCTGGATGGCGCCGGTCCTTCGGCCAGAGAGGCCGCCGGAACCAGAAGTGTCATCAGGAGCACAGCGGCCGGCGCGTGGCGTGGGAGGAGATTTCGCATGGTCAGTTTCCTCTTCCGGCTGCGGCAACTTCCCGGGGCGCGAGCGCTTCCAGGACGGCCCGGGTCATCTCGGCGCCGGTAGCCTGGGACTCCGCCACTTGTACGTCAGTTGTCTGGTTACGGCAACTAGCCAGTGTGGTTTCCACATCGTGCAGGGCTTGTTCCAGCGGCGCCCGTTGCTTGTCGAGTTCCCGGCGGAGGCTCTCGGATGACTGGGCGATGAGAGCTACGTCGCGCAGTTGAATCAGGAACGCTTCCAAATCGGCCTGGGAATACCGGCGGGGGTCGCAGCCAAAGCCGGCGGCCCGTTCTAACTCTTGGCCGCTTTTCTTCAGCAGCTTTTTCAGTTGCTTGGCCTGTTTTTTCCGGGCCTTTTTCCGGGCTTTGACGAAACGTTTCTCAACTTCCATTTCCACCTCGGAGCGGCGTTGGTCGAAGTGCGGCGAGGGGACCTGCCGGGCCACCTTCTCCCATACGGAGAAGGTTTGCTGCCGTAATGCGGTCAGTTCCGCCGGCCCGTTGCTGCCGCCCAGAAAACGTTCGGCCAGCAGCAATTCTTCATAAGTGTGTTCCAGGGTCTCGGGCAATTTTTTTGGCAGCGGGGCTTCCATGGTTTCAAAGTAGTTGAGCGGCTCCCGCAGTTCAGTCAGCGACCCGTAGTCGCCGGTGGCGCGTTCGGCCAGGGTGCGCAGCTTGCGCAGTTGCCGCCAGGCTTCCAGTTGCCGGGCGAATTCCGGGTTGCGCTCCGCCGGTGGGAGGCCGCGCGGCACCCTGAGCCGCTTCATCATTTTTTTGCGGATACCCCGAACCTGTTTACCCAGGGCGGCAAAATCGTTGGCCCGCAGGCTTTCATACTGCACCCGGGCGCGGGCGCGCTCTTCCGGCCCGGACTTGACCAGTGGGTTGAATACCCGTTTGTCCATGCGGTGCAGCAGGAGGGGCTGTAATGTGGGGTCAAAGTAAAGTCCGTATTCCAGCGCCATGCGCATCTCTTCGATGCCCTGTGAGGAAGGTTGGTTCACAAACCAGGTGTAGCCTTTTTTGTTGGCGGCGTAGGTGACTACCCGATAGGGAATCCGTTCCAGCGAGAGTCCGCCGGTGGCGATGGCCAGCCAGTTGCCCAGCAGCGACATGATTTGCTGGTTGTTTTCCCGTTTGCGCGGGTTGGTGGGGTTAAAGAAGTCCACCGCGATGATGGGGCGCATTTTCAACGTGGTCTGGTAGGTATAAATGGCCAGCGGAATCAGCTCGCCGGGGTTTTCCCGCGCCACGCGTTGCACTTCCGGGTCGGTGTGCGGGTTGTGCCGGAGGTCAAACGGGTTGGCGGTGTCCCACCAGCCCGGGTCGCCCGCCGGCAGGCTGGGGTCGTAGTAGAGTACGCCGCCGACAGGCAGGCTGCGGTTGTTGCGGGCCTGGCGGTAAATGGGTTCATACCGAAGGTAGTGTTCGTTGGCGGCCGATTGCATCCAGGCGGAGGACTTGCCCATCCGTTCCCGCATCGTGCTGCCGTAACCCAGCACCATGTCTACCGCCTCGGCCTCGGTAACGAACCGGCCGAAGAGAGAACGGGAACGCAGCATATGGAACTGGATGTCGTAGAGGGATTCCACCCACTCGCGGTCCTGTTCGGAGTCGAACTCGGCGTCGAGCAGCCAGGAGAGCGCGACGTGGGCGCGCTGGAAGTTGCGGGCGCCGCGGTCTTTGCGCCGCCCGTGGTAGGTGCGGTAAAGCATTTGCGCGGGGTTGTAAACATCCGCCCAGCGCAACGAACTCTGTAGTACGCCGCCGACACCGGTGGTCTTGGGAATTTTCCCCACCTGCGCGAGGGTGAGGTAGGGGGAGGGCGTCTTACCCCGGGCGGTTTGGTCACCGGCTGCGAGCCGGTCCGCCAGGGTTTCCAGCCGGGCCACCTTTTTTTTGGAAGTCCCGGGCGACTTTGCCGGAATCGGCAGCCAGGCCACGAAGTGGCGGAAGAAGTTGGCCGAAGTCGGGCCATAGACCCACATGCCCAGCCACTGCCCCGTGTCGCCGTTGCCGAGGGAGCGGTCAAAGGCGTAGCTGGCCACCGGCTGGAAGCGGGCGGTTTCTCCCTCCTCGGTTTCCACGCCGACGGTCAGGAACAGGATTTCAGAGTTTTCCTCTTCCAGCCCGCAGCGGCAGAGTTCGCGCCGAACCACCATGCGGGCATTCTCGGAGTCGAGAATCCGCCCGATGGGCTGGGGCCGGTCCTTTTTGTCCTTCTTCGGGGGAGGGAGAGACGCCAGGGGCAGGCTCACGAAGACGAGGAGAATCGCCGCCAACAAACAGTGAATTTTAGTCCTCATGCCTTGCATACGAATCGTCACCACGGGGCTTTCCAGAGTTCTATTGTACCTATTTTAGTCGCCGGGAAGGGACGAAGGGTTGGCTGGGGATAGCCCCGGCTCCCGGGCCGGGCCGCTGGCCGGAGAGGTGGCCTTCCGCTGCTGGATGGCGGGCCAGACCGTTTCGCGGGCGTGGATCAGGTCTTCGATGAAATCAATTTCGGTCCACGGCAGCCCGTCCACCGGGACGGCATGCAGCGGGTAGTCCGGCGCAATGGCGCTGAAGGCGTAGGGCGCAAACTGCTTCTCCCCCCCGTTGTCCAGTATTTTTTCCATACGACTGAATAGTACTTCGGCGCCCGTGGTGGAAACCTTGATAACTCCGAGGTTTTCCGCGTGGGCCTCTTCGGTAGGGAGCGTTTTGCTCATTTTCAATACGCGGTCGCCGTCGAGCGCAATCTTCATCTGCTCGGCGTCGAAGCGGTGCCGCCGCTCCACCGCCAGCGCATCCGGGTAAGGAGAGTGGAGCAGCCGCCGCAGGACCTCACAGTCAAACAGCACATCCCCGTTGAAAAGCAGGAAGCCCTGCCGCGCACAGTCCCGCGCCAGCCAGAGCGAGTAGAGGCTGTTGGTCTCTCCGTGGCGCTCGTTGTGGATGTAGTGGACTGTGTTGCCGAGGTGCTGCTCGACCAGGTCGGCATTGAACCCCACCACCACGTGGACCTCTTCGTGCCCGAAGTAACGCAGGTATTCCAACTGGTGTTCGACTAGCGTCTGCCCCCCGACCTTCAGCAGGCACTTGGGCCGCACTTCCGTCTGGTCGGCGAGACGCTTGCCCCGCCCGGCCGCCAGAATAATGGCAGGTACTTTTGACATCCGTTCATTCTGGGGCAGTTGTTTGCTTCTTCGCAAGGGGGAACCCGGTCGCTGTGCCATTTTTCTCTCCTGGAGTCTGCATTTTGGCAGTCTGGGGGATGTGCCTTCCGGTGTCACGAAGAAACCACGAGCAATCGACGAAGGTTCAACGAAGAGCCCCTTTTGCCACCCAACTGGTCTGTCATTCCGCCTGCCCTGAGCTTGTCGAACGGGAGGGAGTCCGCCACGGCCCGGCCCTTGTCGTTGTCATTCTGAGCAAAGCGAAGAATCTCTTGGGTAGGGTGTGCTTGTGAGCAAGAGATTCTTCGCTTTGCTCAGAATGACACTGGCAAGGCGCAAGGCCTTGCCCTACCTGATTGGTGTGTTGGCACATGCGGGGTAGGGTGGCTATTCCGGCAGCCGCAGGACTTCAACAGCTCCTTCTACGGAATGGGCGAAGTATTGATCGCCCAGGAAGGCGACCTGAGACCTCGTATAGCTGGGCAGGTAGCGGCGGAAGACCTCTTCGCCGTCCTCCGCGCGGAAGACGTACACGGCGTCCCGCACCGAACCGATGGAGTGCTGTCCGCCCACGCTTACGGCGATGTAACGCCCGCCGGGACCGACGGCAACCGACTGGATGCTGCGTCCCTTGGGTACACGGTGCAGCCCGCTTCCCCGGGGGAGCGACCACTCCACCTGATAGGCTTCCTCTTCGCGGTAGGCGTCCCACGCCACCCAGCCTTCCCGGGTCAGCCGGAACGAGCGCGAGAGGGTATTAACAGACTGCGGTTTCATGGGGCCACGCGCCACCCGTCCATGGAAGTCTGTAACAAGAAATTCTTTCCCGTCGAGCGCCAGCAGGAGGTGCTGGAACTCGGCATTGACGTCCAGCAGGGTATAGCGCCCGCGCTCGATGGGCGGGAGCTTAAGGGTGATGCTGCGCAAACCCGTCAGCGATTGGAGCAGGAAAGTCTGCACCGGTTTTCCGCCCGTCGTGGAAGGGTTCCACAGTGGCCAGGCCACCCATTCGCCGTCGGCCGAGAGCATCGGGTGCTCGAAATTCTGTGAATAACCTTCCGGTTCGGCCAACTCTATGGCCGCGGCCTTCGGGCTCTCGACGTACATCCACCGGTACTGCTGCGTCCCCCGGTCAGAGGTATGCACCAGCAGCGCAC
>CBDUYQ010000073.1:0-6233 GCA_965371475.1 uncultured bacterium | reverse complement strand
TCGAACTTGCCCTCCACCTCCCGCGCCTGCTCCGGCGTGAGTTTGGCCCGAAAGATCATGTCCCGGACGAACACCGGGTTGGGCAAAAGGTTCTCTTCGTTCAGTTCATCCAGCGCCAAAACGGGATCGTAATGATAGCTCATGGTACCCCCTGCTGTGCCCGCCGCCGCGGGCCCTGCTTTACCACATAATAAATTGTCAGGTTACTCCAGCCGCCGCTCGGAAGCCTTGCGGACAATCCGCCAGCGGCCTTCCGCGTCCTTCTGAACCACCTCCAGGCTTACTTCGGTCTGCCCGCCGGCATCCACCCAGAGGAAGTCGCTGCGAACAACCACAATGACATCCCCGGGTGTGCGCGGCAACATGGAAAGGATCGCGTGCCGCCAGATAATCTGCTGGCCTTCCGCCGCGGTAAAGAACTGCCGGACGCTGGCCAGGGCAGACTCCTTCCCCACCTGCACCGGCCCCTGCCCCGGCACATGACTGAGGAGCGTGAAGTTTTCCGTCAGCCGCGAAGACACTCCTTCCAGGTCTTTCTCCTCCCACGCCTGCCAGTACGCAACATAGAAGTCGTTGACCTCCCGCAAGACGTCATCTTCCCAGTCTGTCGGTTCGGCGGCGGCTTGCGGGCTCCGGGCTTCTCCCGCCGCCGGTTCCTGCCCGGCTCCGGCAACGGACAGGCACGGCAACAGGCTGCCCATCACCAGCAAAAGAATAATGTCTGTGGTTCTGTGCTTCGGCATGACACCCCCTCCTTACCTTCGTTGCAACCGTTCGCCCTAGAAACGAAAGAGGTAGGAAAACTTCGCAAAAAACCCCCGGCCGTCGTTAATGTACTGGTTTCGGCGGCGCTTGATTTCAATGATGTCCGCTCCCGTGTCGGGGTCGATGCCCGGCGCCAGGTGAATGTTCTGCAAGTTGCTATTGTACCCGAGGAAGAGCACCGTGCCGGGGTGCAAAAGGTAGGTCAGCAATACATCCGCGTTGACGTTCTTGCGCCGGTCGAGGTCGGAGGTAAGAGGGTTCGGCAGTACGCTGTCGTACTGCAGGATAACGCGCAGGGAGAACTCCCGGCTGAACTGCCAGTTCCAGCGCGAGCGCGTGATGTGGTTGGTGAAAATGCCGGCATCCACTTCACGGCTGGTCAGCCGCTCCAGAATGTAGGAGTTGTCGATACGCAGGGGCGCAATCGGACGCACCGTCACGCTGAGGTCGCCGCTGGTCAAATTGGCCAGCACCGGAGCCTCGCCCGCCGGCGGCACGAAGTTGATCCGGGTCCCTTCCGAGAAACTCATACGGAATGTATAGTTGGAAAAGTAGCTGCTGTTGAAGAAAAATCCTTTGCGCGCCCGCGAAAAATCCTTGTTGGCCAGCAGTTCTTCGAAATCTTCCGGACGCAGCCGCTCCCGGTCATAGTTGTAAAACACCGTCAAGCGAGTCTGTCCCGTGAACTCCCAGCTCAGGTTGGTATCCTGCGTGAAATCGAGCCGCAGCCCGGTGTGGTCATAGACGGCTTCGGTGGAAACTCTGGGGCCCCAGGAAATCAGGCGCTTCCCTTCCGGCCGCCAGCGGTACCGCACGCTTTGTTCCACGCGGCGGATCCCTGTCCGCCGGACAAACCCGGGAACAGTGACGAAACCCCGCCCGAAATCATTGTACTCCATGCCGTAGTTGAGCTTGCGCCCGGAATGCCTAATCTCGGCGTTGTAGGCGGGTCCGGCGCTTCGTATCCCGTCCTCGTCGTTGGTGGCACTGGTGATCGCCTGGAGGTTCGCCACCCAGTTGTTGTTAAACCGGAAGCGCCCGTCCACCCCGCCCACGCGGTTGTACTGGTCTCCGAACTCCCGGCCGGCGTAAATCGCTCCGATGGTGGACTGGCCGAACACGTCCCGGTTGACGCGAAAGATGCTGAAGAGGGCGCGCTTGCCTTCGTCCGGGTCGCCCGGCAGAACCACTTTGCCAGGGGCTTCATCGTCCATCACCATCGCTCCGATGGCATAGGGCCCGGCCTTCCCGGTCAAACGAATACCCATACTGGGATCGGCAATGCGCCGGGTGAAGACCAGATTGATGGGCGTCTGGAAAAAGCTGGCATTCTCCAGGAAGAAGGGCCGCCGCTCCGGGAAGAAAACTTCAAAGCGCTGGTTGGTGGTAACCTGCGGCTGGTCGGATTCCACCTGGCTGAAGTCAGGGTTAATGGCCACGTCGAGCACCAGACTATCTTTGATGACAAACTTGGCGTCCAGCCCCACATCGGCGTCCCCTTTTTCTTTCACAAAACGCGGGAAGTTCTCGTCGCGAGTATCCAGCGCCCGGAAAGAGTTAAAGACCCCATAAGGAATCAACTGGATGTTCCTTCCCGGCGAGATGTTGTTAAGCCCCACCAAATCCGCTGCCTGGTTCATCCGGCCCTGGATCCGGCTGGAGATATGCGGCCAGAAAATTCTTTCGTCCTTGCGCGGGATGGCCCGGTGCAGCAGAAACCCCCATCGCTGGTCCTCGCCGGCGGGAAACCTCAGACTCTTGAAAGGAATGGACATCCAGACCACATAGCCACGGTCCGTAACCTGGCCGCGCGAGTACCACAACGTGTCGAAGGAAAAATCAAAACCGCCCCTACCGCTACCCTCGGCAAACAGTCCGTCCATTTGGATGCCCAGCGGGTTTACCAGAAAAACATAAGCGCGGCGCTCGTCGTGGAACGTATCGAGCATGATCTCGACCTGGTCGTCGCTAAAGATGTTTTCCCGCGGGACCATGCGCGCGCGAATCTTTTCCGGCTCGGAGTCGAATGCCACGAACACCACATAGAGGTTCTTGTCGTCGTAGCCGAGGTAGGTATCGGTGCGTTCGGTGGCCGGCTGGCCGTCGCTGGGCTCCTGCTGGATGTAGCCGCTGACCCGGACCATCTCCTCGGCCACGTCGGAACCCGGTTCCATAGTCAGAAAATCTTCCAGGGTAGGCGCGCCGCTGATACGGGGAAGGGAAACCTGCTCTCGATCCTCAGCCGCGAGTAAACCGGGAACGAGAAGGGCGATGATAGCCAGCACGGCTCCCATGGACAGCTTCTTTGGTCTTCCCACTCCCGCTCCGATCCTTGCGATTCACTGTTCAATCACCGCTACAGCAAGAACTAGAAAAATTACCATTGAAAGATGCATTGCGGCAACCCACGGCAAACGGCCCGACAATCTCGGTTATAGTTACGGGATGTCCACAGGCAAACGAACCGTGCGCTCCCTCTTTCTGGGAGGCCCCGTTGGACGGCTCGAAGCCCTCTGGGAGCAGCCCGAAGCGCCCCGCACAGGATACGCCGGGCTGGTCTGCCACCCTCACCCGCTCTACGGAGGGACGATGCACAACAAAGTAGTCCACCACACCTCCCTGGCCCTGCAATCCTTTGGCCTGCCCGTCCTGCGCTTCAACTTCCGCGGCGCCGGCCTGAGCGAAGGGACGCATGACAAAGGCCGCGGAGAAACCGATGATGTCCGAGCTGCGCTCGCCTGGCTGCAGGACGAGATGCCGGAAGCGGGAATAATTCTGGCAGGCTTCTCCTTTGGTTGCTGGGTGGGGCTGCGGGTGGCCTGCGAGGCGCCGCCGGTCAAAGCCCTTGTCGGCGCCGGCGTCCCGGCCAACGACAGCGACTTCGGCTACCTGGATGACTGCGCCAAACCAAAGCTCTTCGTGCAGGGCACAAAGGACGAGTTCGGCTCGCGGGAAAACCTGCTTGCCCTGGCGCAGAGAACCGCCGATCCCAAGCAGGTAATCTTCGTCGAAGGCGCGGACCACTTCTTCACCGGCAAACTGGCACAACTCCGGCAAAGCATCCAGGAGAATTTCCCTGTTCCATGGGAACCGGCAAGTAACCGTGCAGGATAAACCGTCGAGACCTGCGACCTAATAAAATCGGTGGGTGGAAGATTGCCGTTCCTCCTCTTTCTTCTTCTTTTTCTCTTTCTCCTCTTCTTCTTTGTAGTAGTCTTCGTCGTAGCAGTAGTCTTCCCGGCGGGCAAACATCCGGTACTCCTCGAAGCCGCTCTCGGAGGGCCCGGTGTCCTTCGCCGCCGCCACGGGAGAGTTGTCGAGTTCGCGCAGTGGCCGCTTCAGCGTGCCCGACTCCAGCAGAAGTTCGCTGACCAGTTCCAGTAAATCGTGCAACCGTACCGGCCGGGCCAGACAGGCCATCCCCTGCCGTTCCAGCCGCTCCCGTTCCGCGCCCTCCATAGCTTCCGGAGTGACATAGAGCACCGGCAAACTTTTGCCGGCCTTTTGCAATTCCTGCAGGACTTCATAGAGCGGACCTTCCGCGCGCTTCGAGAGTGTATCGACCACCACCAGATGCCATCCGGGTTCCGTGAGTTTTTCCAGCCCGGCGCTCTCCGACTCAGCCAGCTCGATGTGCCAGCCACGCCTCTCCAACATCACGCCGAGCAGGGTCCGCCTCTGCTCGTCTTCCCCCACCACCAGGACGCATACCTCGCTCCGGGACTTATCCGTCTGGGAACGGCCCGGCGCAATCCTTGTGACCTGCTCTACCGAAGAATATTTGACCTTTGCTTTCTCCGGCTTCGTTGCCACCTTCGCGGCCTTCTTTACTTTCGCAGCTTTCGCAACCTTCGTTACTTTCTTTGCCTTGGGTGCAGCCCGGTGTGTTTTGCCTGCGTGGGGAGCCGCTTGGACAGAAACAACAGCCGGAGTTTTCGCTTGGGACTTCGCTTTTTCTGCTTCCGCTGCCGGGGCGCTCCTTCGGCCCGTCTGCTTATAGAGCAGGAGCAGCGTGTCGAGCTTGTCCAGCGGCAAATCGTCGAACCGGACGGCCACCTGGCCATTCCTTCCCACGCGGGTCACTTGGCCGCTGAGCAGAAACCGTCCGGCCACTTCGGGCAGGAGGAAATTCAGGTGGACGCGCGTACCCGGCTCGGGGCACGGGTCCAACTGCAACAGCATCCCCGTGGAGCTGATATTGATGGACTGTCCGAGGCCGCAGCCTTGGGTCCATTCACACACTACGGCGGCGGTCAGGGAGGTGCGTAGATAGCGCCGGTGCTCCTCTTGCATGGCAGCCTGGCTGGCCTTGAGCAGCAACCGCAGCCCAGCCGGGTCGAACGGCTTGGTCAGCAGAAACCCGATGCCCTGCTCCCGGGCGCGCGCCACGGCTTTCGTGTGCTGCTTCTGCGCCAGCACCCCGAGCGGCACCTGGCTGTTGGAAGGCGGGCGGCGAATCTGCTTGATCAGTTCGCGGGTACTGACCCCCGGCAACTTCCAATCCAGAAAGACGCCGTCGAACTTCTCGCGGCGGATGCGCTCGGCCGCTTCCGGCCCGCTGGCCAGGCAAACCGTAACTATCCCCATCTGGCCCAGGACAGCCTGGACCTGCGCCCGCTCGGCCGCCTCGGGGTCAACCACCAGAACTTTGACTCTCGTCTCCATGGCCCTGTCCTCCTGATCTTTCACGGTAAGCGTAGCGAGACGGGAACCCAAAAACTACTGGTCAGAAGGCCAGTTTTGGTACATGGCAGTACCTGTACTTCAACGGACTTGCTCGCAGGCACGGTTTCCGTTAGTTTCCTCCCATGGCAAAGAAGTCCACCCGGCGCGATACCGTCTGCCTGCTTTCACACCACCGGCTGGCCCTGGAAGGGTTCGAGCGGGCGCTCGAACCGCTCGACTTCCGCCTCGCAACCCTGCGGCTGGAATCGAACCTCGCCCCCGACCTCGCCCACCTCGAAGTCCCCGAGGCCCTGGTTTATGTGGTTGACACGCTTCCGGCGCAGCAGTCCACCGCCGCGCTGGTGGGAGGGATACGGCAAAAGTACCCGGAAGCCCGCATGGTGGCCCTGGCCGAAGAGTTCGAAGATTCTGAAACCTTCCCGCTGTTGCGGCTGGGCGTGAAAGGGCTGGTGCGCCATGCCGACGCCGAAGGACAACTGCCCCGCGCGGTTGAGTCCGTTGCCGGGGGTGGCTACTGGGTCTCGCGCGCGCTGCTCTCCCGCTTTGTGGACTCCATGCTCTCGGAAGCCGCTACCCCGCGCACGCCGGAACTCCCCTCCGAGATTAGCCGCCGCGAGCGCGAAGTGCTCGACTCCCTGCTCGAAAACTTCTCCAACAAGGAGATTGGCAACAAGCTCAACATCTCCGAGCGCACGGTCAAGTTCCACGTCTCCAACCTGTTGCAGAAGTTCGGCGTACAGCGCCGCGCCGACCTGATACTCCTCTGCTACCAGAACCGCCCG
>CBDUYQ010000072.1:0-6258 GCA_965371475.1 uncultured bacterium | reverse complement strand
GCCATGTCATACTTCATGTCTTCCATCTTGCTGCTGGGTTTTATGGAGATGCCGCCGGTATCGAACGTAACGCCCTTCCCGACCAAGCCCAGTACGGGGTCGTTTTTGCGCGCCTTTGCAGGCGTGTACTGCAAAACCACCATCCGGGGCGGCTCGGCGCTCCCCTGCGCGACGGAGAGCAACGCGCCCATCTTGAGCTTGCGAATCTGTTTTTCGTCGAGGACATTCACCTTGAGCCGGACTTTGCGCGCCATGGCCTTTACGCGGTCGGCAAACAACCGCGGCGTGAGAAGGTTGGAAGGCTCCAGGGCTAGCCCACGGGTAAAGTTTTGTGCTTCGGCTATGATGGCAGCCCGTTCGAGTGCCTTCTCCAGGGCGCGCCGCTTGCGCTTGTCAAAACCCGCCAACTGGACGGAGGCCATCTGCTTTTTCTTTTTGGCGGCTTCGCCGGTGTGATATTTTGCGATGTCAAAATCGGCGAGCAGAACACCCTCAGCGATGGCTTGGGCGGATTCCGCCTCCGTCCGCTTGTGGGTAGCGTGAAAGGTAAATTCTGTAATGCCCCGGCTTTTCAGGTAACGGGCCGCCGCACCGGCAAGGCTGCGCAGGCCGAAAGCCGGAGAAAACTTTGCTGGTTTTCCTGCTCCCATCAAAAGAAGGCGTTGTGCTTTGAACCCGGCAGGGTGGTGTACCAGAACGGTCTCGCCGCTCTTGCCGGTGAGTTCGCCAGACTTGACGAGTTCCTTCAGGCGGTTGCCGGCGGCCTTGTCAATCGATGCCAAAGGGGCGTCCAGAACTTTTCCTTGTTCGAAAACAGTAAAAATGAGCGCAGAGGTCTCGATCTTTTCAGGTGAGTCAAAAACCAGGTTCAGTTTGGGCACTTAGGCAACTCCTTTTTCTTCGGTATGAAGAGCCCTAGTGTACACGGTAAGTTCGGCGGGTAAAAGCGCGCAACGCCTCACGGAGGGTCAACGAAGGCGCTTCAACTCCTGCCGGATTTCTTTGTCCACAATCTTGCGGCGCGCGGTTTCCCGGTGGTCAAAAATCTTTTTGCTTTTGGCGAGTCCCAGCTCACACTTGGCCTTGCCGTTCTTAAGGTAGATACGGAGAGGCAAGAGTGTCAGGCCCTTTTCTTCCACTTTGCCGGTGAGCTTGTTGATCTCCTCGCGGTGAAGGAGCAGCTTGCGTGTCCGCAGGGGCTCGTGCGGGGCATATCCTTTGTGGCTGTATTCACTGATATGGCAGTTGACCAGCCAGGCTTCGCCCCCGCGGATAGCGGCATAGCCATCGCGCAGGTTGGCCCGGCCCTCGCGCAGGGCTTTTATCTCCGTTCCCGTCAGCACCATCCCGGCTTCGAATCGCTCCAGGATGCTGTACTTGTAACCGGCCCGGCGGTTTTCGGCCAGTGCTTTGAAACCGGACTTGGCGGCCTTAGTTTTTGTTTTCTTTTTCCGGGCCATTACTTCATGGTAGTGCCTGATTGGCGATTCCGTCCAGCACGGGCCGGGCATGGCATAAAACTGCTGAACTTATTGCTAATAGCGGACTTACAGTGCTACACTGGCATGCAGCGCAAGACTTCACTTCGGATGAGGGAGATGACCTGGCGATACACAAACCTTTTGGGTGTTTTGTTGCTGATTGTATTCACTGCGGCCTGCACGAAAGGGGGGCGGGACTTCAAGGCAGGCACAAAAGCCGAAAGACAGAAGGATTACGATACCGCGCTGATCCACTATGATCGCGCCCAGAAAGCCAATCCCGACAATTCCCTATATGAGCTTCGGGCCTATCGCGTGCGCTTTGAGGCCGCGCAGATGCACGTGGACCAGGGCAACAAGCATCTGGAGCAGGGGTTGCTTGAGCCGGCCTTGGCGGAGTTCGAAAAAGCCGTTGCCATTGACCCTTCCAGCTTCATTGCCGAGCAGCAGGTCCAGCATACGAGGGATTTGATTGCCCGGCAGCAGAAGGCCGCGAGCGAGGCCGCTGAACCGCCGCCACCGGAATCCCTGCCCACGCTGGAAGGGACCCCGGCAGGCCCGCCGCAACTGAGCGATATTTCTCCGAAATTGCTGAACTTGAAAATGAACGAAGACGCCAAAGCCGTCTTTCAGGCAATTGGGGAGATGGGCAATATCAACGTAATTTTCGACCCGGATTTCCAATCCCGCAAAATTCAAATAGAACTCAATAACACTACCGCAGAAGAAGCGCTCGACATCGCAGCACTGATGACCAAGACATTCTGGAAGCCGGTAACCGCCAATACCATTCTCGTTATCCCCGACCAGACTGCCAAGAGACAGGCGCACGAAGAGCAGGTCATCAAGACGTTCTACCTGTCCAACATCACCGATCCTGCCGAGTTGAACGAACTGGTGCAGAGCCTGAGGCAGTTACTTGATATCAAGCGCATCACGCCCAGCACCATCCACAACGCGATTATCATCCGCGACACGCCCGACAAGGTGGCGATTGCGGAAAAGATTATCTTCGACGTGGACCGCGCCAAACCCGAAGTGGTAATTCAGGTGGCCGTACTGCAAGCACGGCGCGACCGTGCCAGGGATTTGGGGATTCTGCCCTCGACGGCTGTTCCCTTACTGTTTACGCCTCGTGCTTCCATCGGCCCGGAGGGAGACGGCACCGGCGCCGTCCGGTTGGATGCAGCTGGAAGAGTCTCGAGCGCAGACTATAGCCTGGTGCTGCCCAGTGCGACCGCCATGGCCTTGCTGACCGATTCCACTACGCGAATTATTCAGAACCCGCAGATTCGGACCACTGACGGGCAGACGGCCAAACTTAACATCGGCGACAAAGTTCCCTTTGCCGTAGGCAGCTTCCAGCCCGGCATTGGCGGCGTAGGCATAAACCCGCTGGTGAATACACAGTTCCAGTTTCAGGATGTGGGCGTCAACCTGGACGTTACCCCGCACGTTCACGCCAACCGGGAAATTACCCTCGAATTGGTTGTCGAGATTTCCTCCGTGACCGGCCGAGTCAACATCGGCGGCATCGAACAGCCTATCTTCGGACAACGGAAAATCGAACACACTATTCGCCTGCGGGAGGGTGAGGTCAGTATTCTGGGCGGAATCGTTGAGCGCAGCAAAGACGTGTCACTGGAAGGCTGGCCGGGTTTTGCCAGAATCCCCTTCCTGCGGTATCTCTTCAGCACCGAGAACGTCACCGAACGGGAAAACGAGGTGTTGATTGTTTTGACGCCACGGGTCATCCGTCTGCCGGAGATTAGCGAACTGAGCCGGCGGGCGATGGCGATTGGCACGGATACCAATATTTCTCTGCCTCGGCCTGCTGTACGGGTTCGTTTGCCGGTGGACGAAGAACAGACGGTGGCTGTGACTTCCCCCACCGTGCCTCCCGCAGGAGAAACGCTGCAACCACCAGCCGCGGAAGCGCCCCCTGCCCCGGAACTCGGGTTCGACCCCTCCGAGGGAACGTTTGAGGCAGGCCAGCAAATCGGAGTTAGCGTTGTGGTACGGAACGCAAAGGATCTGTTTGCCGCTCCCTTTGTGGTCGCCTACGACCCCCAAGTCTTAAAACTTGTGGGTGTCCGCCACGGAGGATTCATGGGAGGCGCTGAATTGCCTCCTGCCCTGATACACCGCGTGAATCACGAAACCGGTACAGCCATCGTTTCCATCAGCCGCTCGCCTGACACCGCCGGGGTCTCCGGCACTGGCAACCTGGTCACACTGCTGTTTGAGGGTGTTGCGCCGGGGCAATCTTCGTTGGCGTTCTCGCAGATATCCGCCCGCGATTCCGAGCGCAACCCCATCATCTTCCAGTTGAATACCGCCACGCTCACCGTGACCGGTGGGGAGCAACCGGATTAACGTTATGTTTCAGGGAAAGCGCGCCGGCGAACATGGTCTCACCCTGTTGGAACTGGTTGTGGCCAGTGCAATCCTGTTGCTCCTGGCTACTCTGGCCCTGCCGCTGGCCCAGGTCAAGATCAAGCGCGATAGGGAACGAGTGTTGCGACGAGCGTTGCGGGAAATGCGGACGGCCATTGATCGGTACAAGGACGCCTCCGACCGCAATCTGATTCCGGTAAAAATCGATACGGAAGGTTACCCTCCGGATATGGAAACCCTGGTGGAGGGCGTGGAGTTGACCGGCGCACCGGACCGCCGGGTGCGCTTCCTGCGGAAAATTCCCCGCGACCCGATGACCGATTCCGTTTACTGGGGCATGCGCTCCGTGCAGGACGACCCGGATTCGCTCAGTTGGGGCGGGGACAACGTCTTTGATGTGTATTCCAAGAGCCAGGGAGTTGCTCTGGACGGCTCCCGGTATCAGGACTGGTAGGATTCACCATGCATAACCGTCAATCAACAAATGGCGCCCGCGGATTTACGATGATCGAACTGCTGCTGGTCATCACCATGATGCTCATCCTTATGTCGGTAGCGATTCCCAATTACCGCCGGTCCGTACAGATTGCGCGGGAAGCCACCCTGCGGCAGAATCTCTCCACTCTGCGGATCCTGATTCAAGAATTTACGCTTGACAAGAAACGGGCGCCGGTTTCGCTCAGCGATCTGGTCAGCGAGAACTACCTTCGCGAAATTCCGAAAGATATATCCGGGTCCACCACCACCTGGCTGGAAGAGTCCTGTTCTACTTATTTCTCCGCGGATCAAACTGACACAGGTTTGTGCGATGTCAGATCGGGCGCGGATGGGTTCGGCGCCGACGGCACGGCGTATTCGGAATGGTAGAGTTGTACCCGGCTGTTTAATCTGCCGGTACATCACGCTTTCTTTGAAATCCCACCCAGTAAACCGGGACGCCGGCCAGGACTGTCACTATCGCCGCCAGTGACGGCCCCGGACTGTTCAGAAACGCGGCCACCAATATCCCGGTTGAACACAGTAAGTAGAACAGTGGCACGAAAGGGTATCCCCAGACGCGGTACGGACGCTCCCGGCCGGGTTCCCGCCGGCGGAGAATCATGAGCCCGGCCACGGTCAGCCAGGGAGCCAGGCCGAGCGCAAAGCCGATATAGGTAAGCAACCCGCTGAAGGTCCCGGTCAGGACCAGTACAACCGCACAGAGGGCCTGGGCGAGAATCGAGTATGACGGTGTGTGAAATTTGGGATGAATTGTTGCCGCAGCCCGAAAAAAAAGCCCGTCCCGGGCCATAGCGTAGTACACTCGCGGCCCGACGAGGATGTAAGCGCTAAGAGAGGAAAGCAGCGCCAGGCCAATCAGCCAGGAAAGCCAAACAGCAGCTCGATCTCCGAACAGATGCTCAACGGCAACTTTGCCGACGGCGACCTCGCCGCTTAAAGAGGTAATAGGAGCGGCAGCAAAGAAAAACAGGTTCAGCAGGAGATAGATAACAATCACCGTGACGGTCCCCAGCAACAACGAGCGTGGCAGCGTCCGCGCCGGGTCCTTTACCTCGCCTCCCAGGTAGGTGGCAGCGTTCCATCCACTGTAGGCGAACATCACCCAGAGCATCGCTATTCCCATCTGGCTCCATTCCCCGCCCTGCCAAAAATCAGCATAGGCTTTCGTTGCCCTGTCCAGGAAAGAAAAGTCTGCTTTTCCCGCGGTGAGTCCGGCCAGCAGCAAGCCGGCAATCAGGAGGAGTTTCAGTACGGTCAGGACGTTCTGTGCCACTGCCCCGCCGCGGGTGCCGCAATAGTGGATAACAGTCAAGACCAGGATGACCCCCACCGCAACCGTCTTCCCCGCCCAGACATTTTCGGGCAGCGCGCCGGCGGCGGAAAGGTAGAAAACAATCGCCAATCCGATGGCGGCGATAGGCGCAGAGAAACCCACAAAGAAGCTGATCCACCCGGAAAGAAAGGCAGGCAGAGGGCCGTAGATGTGGCGCAGGTAAACGTACTCCCCACCGGCGGAAGGCATCATGACGGCCAGTTCAGCGTAGCAAAGGGCGCCGCTGAGGGCGATGAGGCCTCCGAGCAACCAGCAGAGCAGCACCAGCCCTCCGCTTTCCACCCGGGCCAGCATCAGCCCGGTAGTGGTGAAGATTCCGGTGCCGATAATGTTGGCTACTACTACGCTGGTGGCGGTTCCCAAACCCAGTTGGCGTTTCAATTCCACAGTGGCTCCTGCATCATACCGCTAGGACGGCTTGCCGGTGCGCAGGTTACGGAAGTTTTTTGGTGCGGGGTTGCCAGCCTGAGGTCTCTCCCGTAAAATGGACTTGCGGGGTAGTGGAGTCTGGTACCACGTTGGGCTCATAACCCAAAGGTCGCGGGT
>CBDUYQ010000071.1:0-6269 GCA_965371475.1 uncultured bacterium | reverse complement strand
TCCGAAGAACCACTTACCCAAATATTCGTGTCGCGGCCCCACCCTGCTCCTTCCGGTGGAAAGAGAACCTTAATTGCATAAGCCTTCCAATGAGACCCATCGTTGTACAAAATAACGTCGTAGTGCTGTCCTCCCACTTTAAGCGCTTTAATGTCCTTGTCCATTAGTATCTCCTTCCTAGCCGTTGGACTCAAGAAAACACCTGGTAGCTCTTCTCACGAAATAATTCAATTTCCCCAGGCCGGGGCCTGGGAATCGGTGCACATTTTTTGAGCCAGCGAGACATTGCCACACCGAGCCCGGCGGCCTCTGCCGCCGGGTATGTTTCCCAAAAAACAACTGCCGCATCGATCCTTCTCTTAGCTTAGCGCAGGCTGAGTTCGAGCGGCTTGGGGTTCTTGGGGTCGGAGTAGTCGTAGAAGCCGCGCCCGGTTTTGCGGCCATAGTACCCGGCGGTGACCAACCGCTTGAGCAACGGCGGGGGCGCAAAGCGCGCTTCGCGGTACTCCTCGAACATAATCTCGCCGATGTAGAGCGTGGTATCAAGCCCGACAAAGTCGAGCAGCGTGAACGGCCCCATCGGATGGTTAAGACCGAGCTTGATGGATTGGTCGATGTCTTCGATGCTGCCAAAGCCCCCCTCCAGCGCGCGGATGCTGTCGAGCAGGTACGGAATCAGCAGACGGTTGACGATAAAGCCGACGCGATCCCAAGTGCGGACGGTAACTTTGCCCACCTTCTCGCCGAACGCAACGGCGGACTCGAACACTTCGCTGTCGGTCTGGATGGTGCGGATGACTTCCACCAGCTTCATCAGGGGCACCGGGTTCATAAAGTGCAGGCCGACGAAACGCTCGGAGCGCTTGGTGACGGCCGCCATCTCGGTGATGGAAATCGAAGAGGTGTTGCTGGCGAAGATAGTTTTGGGCCCGCAGATCTTATCCAACTCGGCATAAAATTCTTTCTTCACTTTGGGGTTTTCCGTAATCGCTTCGATGACAAGGTCGCAGTCCTTGAGGCCGCTGAGTTCGGTGGTGCGGGTGATGCGTCCCTGGATTGCCTTTTTTTCGCCGGCGGTAATCTTGCCCTTCTCGACGAACTTGCTGAGGCTCTTTTCAATAATCCCGAGGCCTTTGTCAAGCAACTCGTCGTTGACTTCGCGCGCTACGGTATCGAACCCGGCGGCGGCCGTGACCTGCACGATACCGGAACCCATCAGCCCGCAGCCGACAACTCCCACTTTCTTGATTTCCATCTTTCCTCCTGTGGATGAACGAATTTCCGCGACAGAAAACTAGCTGATGGACTCCACGATTACAGCGATGCCCTGCCCGCCGCCAATGCAGGCGGTGGAGAGGCCGTAGCGGCCACCACGGCGGCGCAACTCGTAGAGCAGGGTCAATACCAACCGGGTGCCGGTAGCGCCGAGTGGGTGGCCAAGTGCGATGGCGCCGCCATTGACATTAGTTTTTTCGCGATCCAAGCCCAGTGCTTTTTCCACGGCCAGGTACTGCGGCGCAAACGCCTCGTTGACTTCTACCAGATCCATGTCTTCGACCTTGAGACCGGCCTTCTCCAGTGCTTTCCGGCTGGAAGGGACAGGACCGATGCCCATGATGCTCGGGTCCACGCCGGCCACCGCCCAGGAAACCAGACGGCCCATAGGTTTGAGCTTCTTTTCCTTTGCCACCTTTTCGGTGGTGACGACGATGGCGGCGGCGCCATCCACGATGCCGCTGGCGTTACCGGCGGTGATGATGCCGTCCTTGTTGAAGGCGACCTTGAGTTTGGCCAGACCCTCACGGGTGGTCTCGGGCCGGCGGTGGTCGTCCTCTTTGAACTCGGTGACGCCTTTGCGGGTCTTCAACTCCACCGGGACAATCTCTTCGCTCAGGCGGCAGGCCTTGGCGGCGGCTGCGGCGCGCTGCTGGCTGAGCAGGGCGAAGTCGTCGGCGGCTTCGCGGGAGATGTCGTACTCTTTGGCGAGGTTCTCAGCCGTATCAGACATGGCCAGGCCACAGTGAGAGTCCAGCAACGCCACCATCAGGGAGTCTTCCATGGGAGCTTTGCCCAATGGCAATCCCCAGCGAGCGCCGCGGATAACGTGTGGCGACTGGCTCATGGATTCCATTCCGCCGGCAAGGACAACGTCAGCTTCGCCGAGCATAAGGCGGTGGGCAGCCTGCACGATTGATTCCATGCCGGACCCGCACAGGCGATTGACGGTGACCGCCGGAACCTCCTCGGGCAGACCGGCCTTGAGGCCGACGTGGCGCGCGCCATAGATGGCGTCGCCGCTGGTCTGGAGCGCGTTGCCGAAGATAACGTGACCGAACTCGGCCGGCTCGATTCCACTGCGCTCGATGGCGTTGCGGGCAGCCACGACGCCGAGTTCGATGGCGCTGGTGTCGCGCAGGGGGCCGCCGTAGCGGGACATCCCCGTGCGTGCTCCGGCTACCAGGACGATTTCACGTGGATCCATAAGAACCTCTTTGCAATTGGTGTGTGCGGTTTAGCCTACCGCTATCGCGTTGCCCTTCTTGCGGGCAGCCTGCAAACAGAACTCGGCTCGGTTGACAACATCGCTGACAATATCTTCGGCCTCATAGTCGGGCCGGATGTCGGCCTCACTGGCGCCGACGCTGAAAGACAGAGCGCCGTTGACCCCGGCCAGCTTCGTCACGCACAGGGTGCGGCGCAGCTTTTCCACCGCGGGCTTGCACTTGGCGATGGTGGTATCGCCCATGGCGACCGCCAGGGCGGTGCCGGTGTAGCGGAAGGTGAGGTCGGTCTGGCGCACCTGTGAAAGGACTGACTCCCCGGCCTGCGCCATCATGGTTTCTACAGCTTCTTCCCCGACTTGTTTGGTGAGCGCCCCACCCTTATCCAGTTCGAAGAGGGCCACCACCAGCGGGGTGCCCTGTTTCTTGGAACGGCCCACCACCGAAACCAGCGTGTCGAGATAGACCGAGCGGCCCAGCAGGCCGCCGCCGGTTTCCGCCACGGAAAGGTTCTTCATCAGCGACCGCAGCTTAATGTGGCTGATGGCGGCTTGCGCCTGGTCGGCCACCGCCTTGACCAGATAGACCTCGTTGGGGTTCCACTGCCGCTTGTAGTCGGCCTGCGAGAGAATAATAGTGCCTTCCTGGTCGTTCTTTTCCGTATCAATCATCGGCATGGCCAGCACGGACTGCGCGCCGGACTCCTGCAGGTTGGGTGACATGGCAACGTCCATGACCGCGCCGCTGTCGCGGTCGAGGTTCAAGCCCGCTACCTGCTCAAGCAGTTTGACGATAGCCGCCGAGGCGGACTGCGGAACGCCGGGGGAGCAGAACTCCACTGCGGTGGAGGGCGGCGTGCCGGGACGTCCCAGAACGCCCAGCACCCGGCTGGCCTTCAGGTACTTGCCCAGTTCGGTCACCGCCGTATGCACAATCTCTTTGGGGCTGGCCTTGCGCACAATGGCGTGAGTAATCTCAGAAATTTTGGCCAGGTCGCTGACGGACCCGCCACCGCCTCCTTGAGGCGCCGGGGCCGCGGCGGGTGCTTGCCCCGCCGCAGGAGCAGCGGCGGGGGCGGCGGGTGGCGTCACACCGGCCAAATCGTAAAGCTTGGAGAGCCGCGGATTACTGGCGGCCGCCGCCGAAAAAAGCTCGGAAATTTCCTTCATCTTTTCGATCGCTTTCGAGCGCAGGTTGTACTGGATGAAGAGTTCCGCCTGCACCATCATGTCTTCGAGCGACTGGTTGGCGTTGGAAGCCTTGCCCGCATCGGGACCGTCCGTTTCTCCCGAATCATCGATATCGGCGGAGATACGGGTAGCGATGTCGCGGAATTTTTTCTGGTCGAGCTTTCCCTTGAGCGCCTTGAGCCGGTCCTGATTCTGAAAGTCGTAGGGGTCGATATCAATCAGGCGGTCGAGCGTGTTGGCTGCCTTCTCGAAGTCTTCCGCTTGGCAATACTGATCAAACAAGGTGCCGAGGGCATTCTCGTAGCGGTTCTCCTGGTTGGAGGAGGAAAAGAAGTCGGCGATGAATTCTCCCAGGGGGAGAATTGTGGGGTTGGCTTCCAGGAGAACTTCGGCCCGTTCGCCGAACTCTTTTTCCCGTTTGGCCTTGACGAATAAATCCTTTACCTTGCCCACGATCTCGATAATCTTGTCCGTGTTGCCCTGTTTGCCGTAGTGGTCAGCCAAACCGAAATAGAGATCGTAACTGTCGGGCTGCATGTCGTAGAGGATGCTAATTACCTCTTCGGCTTCCCCCAGACGGTCCTCTTCCACCAGGGCAGTCCCGAGGGTCTGCAAAATGGCGGGGTCATGGTCGGTCCCGCTTTCGGCATAAATCGGCATCAGGAGTTCCGCCACCTCTTTGTGCCTGCCCTTGTCCGCCTGGACCTGGCCCAGGTTCAGCGCCGTGCTGCGGTCCGGATGGTATTTGTGGGCGCTCTGGAAGAAATGTACCGCCTTGTCAAGGTCATCGGGGCGGACAAGTTGCCCGGCGCGCAGGAAACCTTTGGCGGCCTCCTCATGTTTCCCCAGCTTCTCGGCCTGCTCGCCGAGGCGGACATGGATGTCCGCGGTATCCGGAGAAAGCGTGGCCATGCGTTCCAGGCAGTCGAGCAGTCCCTCGCCTTTGCCTTCCGATTCGAATAACCCGGCAGCGGTTTCGTAAGCTTTCAGCGCCTCGGGGTTCTTGCGCTGCTTGATCAGGAGGTGGGCGTAGTTGGCGTGGCGTTCAGCCGGCTGGGGAGATTTCTGCAGCCGGGCAAACACCCGGATGGCCCGGGCGGCATCGTTTTTCTCGACCGATTTATCGAACAATTCCGCGTAATATTTATTGGCCTCGGCGTCACGTTTGTCCCGCAGGCAGAGATCCGCCAGAGTCTGCAACAAGCCAAGGTTATTGGGCACCCCGGCGTAGGCGGCTTTGTACTCGTCGATCGCCTGGCCTACCTTTTCCTTGGCGAGAAACTTCTCCGCTTTTTCAATATGTTTTTCGGCGTCACCCATGCGAACTTCCCTAGGAACCCTGACCGTCCATTCTTCCTCCCCGCGGCCCAGGCTGGACTTTTTAATATATACTCTCCGGCCTGTCTCGGCAATCCGGCACCGGGCAATCCCGGGGCCGCGCTACCCCGGCTTCCACCGCCACTTTCGCGTTCTGCGGCCCTGTGTCAGACTGATGTATCAAGCTGGCAAAAGAACCCATGACCGACCCGCAATTCATCCGGAATTTCTGCATCATCGCGCATATCGACCACGGGAAATCTACCTTGGCCGACCGCCTGCTCGAGAAGACCGGTGCGCTCAGCGAACGGGAGCAGATGGACCAGGTGCTTGATTCCATGGACCTGGAGCGCGAACGCGGCATCACCATTAAGGCCCACTCGGTCCGCTTGGCCTACCAGGCCGCCGACGGAAACACCTACCAGTTCAACCTGATTGACACCCCCGGCCACGTCGATTTCAGCTACGAGGTCTCGCGGTCGCTTTCCGCCTGTGAAGGCGCTCTGCTGCTGGTGGATGCCTCCCAGGGGGTCGAGGCGCAGACCCTGGCCAACACCTACCTCGCACTCAAGCACAACCTGGAAATTATTCCCGTGATTAACAAAATCGACCTGCCCTCGGCCCGCCCGGAAGAGATTGCCGAGCAGGTGGAACAGTTGGTCGGGTTGACGGCCTCCCAGGACCTCGCCATCAGCGCCAAGCTGGGGACGGGAACCGATGCGGTGCTCGAAGCAATTGTCTCGCGCGTTCCCCCGCCCCGGGCTGACCGGGAGGCCCCGCTGCGGGCGTTGATATTTGACTCCTGGTTCGACACCTACCGCGGCGCGGTGGTGCTGGTTCGCGTAGTGGACGGTGTGGTTCGCCCGGGGATGAAAATCCGTTTTCGCGCTACCGGCCAGGCGTACGAAGTCGATGAACTCGGCGTACTCTCGCCCAAACCCACGCCGGTGGACCACCTGGCCGCCGGGGAGGTCGGTTTTATAACGGCGCACATCCGGCAACTGACCGACACCAAGGTGGGCGACACGGTTATGGAAGACGCCCGCCCCCGCGCCGCTCTGCCGGGCTTTACCGAAATCAAGCCGATGGTCTTTGCCGGTCTCTACCCCGCCAGCGCAGAAACCTATGAAGAACTCCGTGACGCGATGGAGAAGCTGGCGTTGAACGATGCCGCCTTCCACTACGCGCCGGAGAACTCCGTGGCGCTGGGCTTCGGGTTCCGCTGCGGCTTCCTCGGCCTGCTGCACATGGAAATCGTGCA
>CBDUYQ010000070.1:0-6361 GCA_965371475.1 uncultured bacterium | reverse complement strand
CACCGAAGCCTTATCACTTGGAGGAACCCGTTGAAATGAGAAAGCTGATTCTAATGGCAACTTTATTGCTATCTGCCCTGCCTTATTCTTATGGCCAAACGCAGGAGCCGGAAGGGACGCCGCAACCGCGCTACCTGATTATTGTGGTCGATGGGGTGGGGTTCGACATTGTCGATGAGATGTACCGCAACGGCGAACTCCAGAACTTCCTCCCACCCGTGCCAATCATCAACGCCTTTCCCAGCACCACCAATCCGGGGCTGGTGGAAATTTTGGCGCCCAAGGGCGCGCCGCCGGCGCGTGGTTACGAAGACGTTTACTACGACCCGTTTTCCAACAAAATGCGCGGCAGCCTGTTCGACCGTTTTTCGCGCAAACACTTCATCGAAACCACCTTCCGCGGCGTGTTCGACTACCACCCGCACCAGTTCCGCATGACCATCGAGTACGCGGTCCCCCTGCTGGGGCCGTGGATTAACGCCCGCGTGACCATGCGGCGGCTCAAAACGAAATTCCAGCAGTCGGACAAGCCGGTCTTTTTTGCCTATGTGGCGTCGAGCGACCTCGCCATCCACCTGAACGGCAAGTGGCTGCTCAAAAACCTGATGAGGCGGCTGGACAGGATGGCGGGCGAGCTGCGCTCGGAAGCCGGGCAGCCGGTCGAAGTCATCATCTTTTCCGACCACGGCAACCAGGTGCGGAAATGGAAGAAGGCCAAGCTCCAGAAGGCGCTCCGGCGGGCGGGTTTCAAAATCTCGCGCAAGCTCAAAGATGAGCGCAGCGTCGTCCTGCCGCAGTACGGCCTGATTGCCGCTGCCACCCTCCATACCCAACCCGGCCGGGAGCCGGCAGTGGCCGAAGCCCTGCGGCATGCCGAAGGGGTTGACCTTTCCGTCTTTCGCCGCGGCACCCGTGTGATCGTCGTCGGGCGCGAGGGAAAGGCCACCATCAAGCGCCGCCAAACGTCCACCGGCGTACGCTACCGCTACCAGGTGGGCGAAGGCGACCCGCTGCAACTGAAAGACATCCTGATAGGTCTGCGCCGCCGGGGGGCCGTCGATGCCGAGGGCTTCGTATCGGAAGAAGACTGGCTGCGTGCCACCGCCGAACACGTTTATCCTGACCCGCTGCGGCGGCTGTGGCAGAGCTTCGGCTGGGTGGAGCAGCCCGCCAGCGTACTGGTCAGCCTTGACGATGGCTACTACACCGGCAGTTGGGCACTCGACCTCTTTGCCATCCTCCAGGCCACGCACGGCAACCTGCGCCGGGCGCAGAGCCGGGGGGTAGTGCTCTCCACCAACCCGTCGCTCTTTCTGCCTGACCGTGGGCCGTTCACCGGTCAGACGCTGCTGGCACGAATCGAACAGGCCCGCGAAGGCGGCGCGTCGATTGTCCAACTCCATTTACCCCCGCTGCCCCGGCAACCGGAACAGCTCCCAATACCGTAAGGAGAAAACCATGCGCACTCTAATTTCACTTATTCTGTTGCTGGCAACACTTCCGAGCCTGGTGGCCGCGGGCGAAACTGACCCCATCCGCGCGGGATACGACCTCTACTACCGCGGCGCCTTGGCGGGCGCGTACCGCCACTTCCGGGCGCTTTCCGAGAAACACCCGAACAACGTGGCGGCGGCTTACGGCGTACTCTCTGCCCTGTACGCGCGCGACCTGACCGAAGAGGCGCTGGAAGAGGAGTTCGAGCAACGGACCAAAAAACTCATTGCTCTGGCCAAACTGCATTACGACAATAACCCGCAGGACCGGGAGGCGCTCTTCTATCTCGCCCAGGCATACGGGCTGCGCGCCGGGTACCGCTTCCAGCGCCGCAAGAGCCTGCTGGGCGCGGCGCGCGATGCGGCGCGCTCGAAAAAATACAGCATGACCTTCGTCAAACAGAACCCGGAGAGGAAGGACGCCTTGATTGCGCTCGGCCTCAACAACTACTACTCCGACATTGCGCCTTCGGCCCTCAAAGTGATCCGCTCTCTTCTGCTGATACCCGGCGGCGATCGGCGCCTCGGCCTGCAACAACTGGAACGGGCCGCGCGCGAAGGGGAAATCTGGCCGCCGCAAGCCAAGCTCGAACTGGTGCAAATCTACGGCTGGCTCGAAGGCCGCGTGGAAGAGGCTTTGCAACTGGCCGAAGAGCTGCACCAACAGTACCCGGAAAACCCGGCTATCTCCCTGCGGTTGGCACGCCTTTACGCCGGGCCGGTGCTGGAAGACTACGCCCGCGCCGCCGCCGAATACTCCTCAGTGCTGAAACAGGCGGAAGCAAACCATCCGCACTACCCCGCCGCGGTTCGCTATCAAGCGCTGCTCGGCCTGGCCGATGTCAAAGCCAAACAGTGGGAGTTACAAGAAGCCATTGCGTTGCTGCACCCGGTCATCGACTCGAAGGAAACCAGTCCTTCGTGGGCCGTTCCCAAAAGCCTGCTGGCGCGGGCGCGCTTCCGCGCACTCCTGAACGATTCCCGGGCCGAAGAAGACAACCGGCGGGTCTTGCAGAACCCCGGCTGGGAAAAGTGGCACGCAGAAGCGCGCAAACAGTTGACGTGGATCCGCGCGCGACGAAAGAGCAGCGAGGCCGTGCGGTTTGCCGAACTGATTCCCGGCAACCGCCTGATGGCACAGAAACGCCGCCGCCTGGCCCGGAAGTTCTTCGAACAGCAACAACGGGCCCATCCAAACGACTGGCAGGTCCGCTTCCGGCTGGCGCAACTCTCGTTCGCCCAGGGGAGGTTCGTATCCGCCCGAAAAGAGTTCCGGAAAATTCTCCGCCGTGGCCGCCGCCTGCCGGCCTGGCTCAAAGCCGACACCCGGCTTTTTCTCGCCCGCCTGCACGACCTGCACGGCGAACGGAAGCAGGCCCTTCGGCTCTACGAGGACATCGTGGACGACTACGAGGAAGAGTCCGCCGCGCTGGCCGCCCGCATCGGCCTGCTGACGCCCTACCGGCGTATCCAACTTGCGGCGCGTTAACCGTTCTTTTGCTGAAAATCCTGCATGAAGGCGACCAGGGCTTCCACGCCTTCTTGGGGGAAGGCATTGTAGATGGACGCCCGGATGCCGCCCACCGAGCGGTGCCCTTTCAGGCCGTTAAACTTCTGGGCGGTGGCTTCCTTGACGAACTTCGCTTCCAGGTCTTCGCTGGGCAGCCGGAAGGTGATGTTCATGCGCGAGCGGCTCGCCTTTTCTGCCGCGCCGCGATAGTAGCCGCCGCTGCCATCGATGGCGTTATAAAGCAGGTCCGCCTTTTCCCGGTTGCGCTTTTCCACCTCTGCCAACCCGCCCAGCGAAAGCAGATAGCGGAGCACCAGCCCGACCACATAAATCGGGAAGACCGGCGGGGTGTTGTAGAGCGAACCCTTTTCCGCCTGCAACTTGTAATCGAGCATGGAAGGCAGCCCCGCCGGAACACGCTCGAGCAGGTCGTCGCGCAGGATTATCAACGTGACACCCGCCGGGCCGATGTTCTTCTGCGCCCCGGCGTAGAGGAGCGCGTACTTGGCCATGTCGAGCGGGCGGCTGAGGATGTCCGAAGAGGCGTCGCAAACCAGCGGCACGCTACTCACTTCCGGCTCGGTCAGGTACTCGGTTCCGGCAATTGTGTTGTTGGAGGTGAAGTGGACGTAGGCGGCCTTAGGGTCGAGTTCGAGTTCTTCCTGCTTGGGGAGGCGGGAAAAGTTTTCGCCCTCGGTGGTGGCGGCCACGTTGACTCCGCCTACCTTCTTCGCCTCCGCCACCGCCTTCTTTGACCACGTGCCGGTGACGATGTAGTCGGCCGAGCCCTCGTTCGGCAGCAGGTTCATCGGGACCATCGAAAACTGGAGGCTGGCGCCGCCGCCGAGGAAAATCACCTTGTAGTTTTCGGGCAGGCTGAGCAACTTGCGCAGGTCGGCTTCCGTTGTCTGCAAAATCTCCTCAAAAGTTTTCGAGCGGTGGCTGATCTCGAGCACCGACATGCCTGCACCGGGCAACGAGAGCAGGTCGCACTGCGCCTCTTCCAGCACCGGCACGGGCAGGGTGGCGGGCCCGGCGCTGAAGTTAAATACTCGCTCAGAAGTTGTGGTTGTCATGGTTGTGCCTCTTCATCTTCTCGCTTTCTAATCGTCCAGGTGGATCAAATCCAACGCCAGGATATTTTCATTTCCGGACTGAATTTTTTCGAGTGCGGATTTCGCCGGTTCACCATCGAGATGGATGCGCGCAATCGCGGCTTCGGCGCCGTCGAAGACTACGTTTTCCATCTCCTGCACGTTGATACCGGCGGCGCGCAACTCATCGAGCACATGCGCCAGCACACCCACCTTATCGCGGTGCCGGACGACCAGCATCCGGGTGGCGGGCGAGTGGTGGCAGAGGTTGACGACGTTGGGAACGTGGCCGGTATCGCGATAGGTCGTCAGGATGCGGACAGCTTCGTCGGCAATGGCCTCCTGCGCCTGGTCGGTGGAAGCGCCGATGTGGTGGGTGCCGTAAACGCCGGGGAGTTGCGCGATGGGGTCCTCGAATTTGTTGTCGCCCGCTCCGGGCTCGTTGGCAAAGACGTCGAGCCCGGCGCGGATGCCCTTTTCCTGGATTGCCTTTTCGAGCGCGGCCTGGTCCACCGTGCCGCCGCGGGAAGTATTAATAAAGTAAGCGCCCGGGCGCAGGGCGGTGAAGAACTTTTCGTCGCAGAGTTGCTTGGTTTCCGGGTTGAGCGCAACGTGGACGCTGACGACATCCGAAGAGGCCGCCACCTCCTCCGGCGAAGACTTCCTTTCGATGCCGAGCCCGGCGGCGCGCTCTTCGGTCAACGAGCGGCTCCAGGCCACCACCGGCATGCCGAAGGCCTCGGCGCGGGGGATCATCAACCGGCCAATCTGCCCCAAACCGACCAGCCCGAGGGTTCGGCCTTTCAGCCCGCGAGCCTTGCCGTACTCCTTTTTTTTCCAGATGCCGTTGCGCAGGTCGGCGGTGTTATCGGGGATGCGGCGGTCGAGCGAAAGGATCAAACCCCAGGCCAGTTCGGCCACGGCGGTCGAGTTCTTGCCGGGGCAGTTGGAGACGTAGATGCCGCGGCGGCTGGCGGCCTCGACGTCGATGGTGTCGTAGCCCGACCCGGCGCGGATAATCAGGCTAAGGTGGCCGCCTTCCATCATCGACTCGCTGACCTTGGTGGAGCGGACGATGAGCGCTTCCGCCTTCGTTTTTTTGACCTCGTCGGCGAGTGCGTCGCCCTTGAGGCCGGCACTGTAGGCGACGGCAAAGCCCAGCTCTTTCATCCGAGCCACGGCGGAGTCGGGAAACTTGTCGGCGACCAGAATCTGCATGGGATACTCCCCCGGTAAAATTTCTGCGGCGTATTCTAGTGTACTCCCCCAACAGCCTCCCGGCCAAGAAGAAAGAGGAAGGAAAGAAGGAAAAATGTGTGGTAGCCTAGTGCGCTTTCTGGAGGATGCTGCATGCACGACTTACGACGCGACTCAGGAAAAGTATTGGCGGGTCTGATATTGACGGGCTTTCTAGGTGGGCTGGCGGGCTGCCAGACCGCTTCGCCGGACGCGGCGCTGACGGCGGAGTACCGCGACACCGCCGACCGCATCATTGACGCCGCTATGAGCGACGACAAGGGCTGGGAGAAGGCCGTCTATCTCACCACGCACATCGGCCACCGCATCAGCGGTTCCCGGCAACTCGAGCAGGCCATCGACTGGGCCGCCAAAGAGATGGAAGCCGAAGGGCTGGAGAACGTCCAAAAGCAGCCAGCCAAGGTGCCGCACTGGGTGCGCGGCAGAGAATCGCTCGAACTGGTCGCCCCTTTCCGCAAGGACCTCGCCATGCTGGGACTGGGCCTGAGCGTCGGCACGCCGCGCGGCGGGATTACCGCGCCGGTGGTGGTAGTCGGCAGCTTCGACGAGTTGC
Organism: uncultured bacterium; assembly: GCA_965371475.1. Taxonomy (GTDB): domain Bacteria; phylum Acidobacteriota; class Terriglobia; order Acidiferrales; family 2-02-FULL-67-57; genus CBDUYQ01. Next base: position 454 of record CBDUYQ010000070.1, on the reverse strand, counting down.
AGGCGCTGGGCCGCGAAAAAGTTGCAGGTAAAATTGTCCTCTACGCCGTGGAGTGGGAGGGTTACGGCCGCACGGTGCAGTTCCGTGGCCGGGGCCCATCGGAAGCGGCCAAGCTGGGCGCGGCGGCGGTGCTGGTGCGCTCGGCCACCGGCCGGAGCCTCTACACGCCCCACACCGGCGCGCTGCGTTACGCCAAAGACGTCGCCCAAATTCCCGCCGCCGCCGTCACGGTGGAAGACGCCGCCTGGATGCGCCGGATGACCGAAGCCGGCAAGCCGCTCACCGTCAAGCTCACCATGGGCGCGCGCCATCTGCCCGACGCCGACTCGGCCAACGTCATCGCCGAACTTGTCGGGAGCGAGAAGCCGGAAGAGATTGTCGTCATGGGCGGGCACTTCGACTCGTGGGACGTGGGCCAGGGCGCGCACGACGACGGCGCCGCCTGCATGGCGGC
>CBDUYQ010000069.1:0-6493 GCA_965371475.1 uncultured bacterium | reverse complement strand
ATGAAATTCAACATAAAAGCTCTGGGCATTTCCTGCGGTGTCATCTGGGGCGGGGCGATTCTGGTGACCGGCCTTGCCGGCGTAATCTGGCCGGGGTACGGCCAGGCGTTTCTGGATATCGTCGCTTCGGTCTATCCCGGCTACAAAGGAACTCCCGGTATCGGTCAGACTATCATCGGTACGCTCTACGGCCTGGTGGACGGCGCCATCGCCGGAATGATCTTTGCCTGGCTCTACAATTTCTTCGCGAAGAGCGAGGCCTAAAGGTTCAATCTGACAATTCCACCTCTTCGCCGAACTTCTTGCCCAGTGCGGTGAGGTAAGCGTCCATCGTTCCGCGGTAGCCGAGAATGAAGCGGGCCATAAAGCGAAAAAATGGATTGTAAATCTCACCGTCTTCGGTAATGGTGATCGTGCAGCCACCCTCGACCGGCTGGATTTCCCATGTCCAGGCGCCGCCGAAGGGCAGGTTCTCGCCCACGATTTTCCGCACCAGCTTGCGCGGCGGATCTGACTCGATGGTTTCCATCGTCACGGTGTCACCGAACTTGTTGCTTTCGCGCCAGACCTCGTGGCCATCACGGTCGGGCAACCGCTCGGCTCTTTGGCTCCAATCCCACCATGACGGAATGGCGGCATAGTCCGTGACGGCTTGCCAGACCGCTTCTGGCGGCTGCTGGAGCCGAACCGTCCGCGACGCCGCGTGCCCGACCGGCAAGAACCAACCAATGGCCACGCTCAGCGCAACTAAAGCCAACGGTCCGCCGACAAGGAACAAAACCCACTTGAAAATTTTCATTCGCCCCTCCTGTTCGACCTGGTAGTTCGAGCCTTGCCCGGCAAAATCCCCACCAAGCCCATCATCCGGCCGGTCTTGCCGTGTTCGGCGCGGTAAGAGAAAAGCCTGTCCGTGTTGCAAGCCGTGCAGAGCGGAGAGGTCCAGATCGACTTTGCCGGAACGCCGGCGGCTTCCAGTTGCAGGCGGTTGGCCGCCACCAGGTCCAAGTGATAGGCGGTGGCTTCCGGGGCGGTCAGCGCCGGGCGCGGCCGGACTTCGCTGTCCTGACGCATCAGGGCGTGCAGGGGCTGCTGCCAGTGGACCTCATGCGGTGAAGGCTCCGTCTTTGTGATTATCTTCCCGGCAAAGGAGAACTGCGCCTCCACCTGTTCCACCACCTCCCGGCCCACCTCGTAACAGCAGGAGTGAATGCAGGGACCAAGGGCGGCGCGAAGATTAGCCGGGTCGGTCCCGTAACGCTGCTGGAGAATCCCGACGGTTTTTTCCACGATGCGCTTGACCGTCCCGCGCCAGCCCGCATGCACGGCGGCCACCACGCGTTGCCTGGTATCCACCAACAGAACCGGCACACAGTCGGCCACCTGAACGGCGAGCAGCATGCCGGGTTGATTGGTTACCAGCGCATCACCGGGCAGACGCCACGCCCCGTCGGCTTCCGAGCGGCCATGCTTACTGCCTTCTTCCACCGGAACCACAATGTCAGTATGCCGCTGGCGCAAACCCACCAGTTGTACGCTGCCAGCGGAAAGGCGGCGCAACAGCCGACGGCGGTTGGCGGTGACCCTGGTTTTGTCACGGGTAACGGTGTAGCCGAGGTTGCCGTTTTCCTCCCGTCCCAATTGCCGGGTGGTGAAGGCATGCGTCAGCCACCGGCAACGCGAGAGCGCCGGGGAGAACAGGAGGTCGGAGTTGGGCCGCATGGCGGGGATGATACACTACCCGGCATACTCCCAGGCAATTGACTTGCGAGGACTGCACAGTGATCGTTGGCACGGGAATTGACATCGCCGAGCCCGATAGAATCCAACGGGCTGCGGAGCGCTTTGGCCGCCGCTTTCTGGAGCGGATCTACACCCCGAAGGAAATCGCCTACTGCGAACGCAAGGCGAACAAGTGGGAGCGGTTCGCGGCCCGCTTTGCCGCCAAGGAGGCCGCCTTCAAGGCGCTCGGAACCGGGTGGCGGCGCGGGGTGAAATGGGTCGAAGTGGAAGTGGCCAACGAACCCAGCGGGAAGCCCACGCTCAACCTGACCGGCGCCTGCCGGACCTTTGCCGATAAACTCGAGGTTGCCCGCATCGCGCTTTCCATCACCCACACCAAACAGTTTGTGCTTGCTCAGGTAATTTTCGAAAAATAATAAATCACTCTACGTATAGTAAGAATCTTGCAGAACTCTACTGTGTGTAGAACTCGCTGCTCTCATGGGTGAATTCCCGCTGTCATCCCAAAACCGGACAGAATTCACACGCTGTATCCAACCACAAACTGTATTTTGAAAAAAAATCAGACTCAACGAAAAACCGATGAAACATTTTCACCACCAGCTCCGTATTACAGGGTGACACCTGTTAGAGGGAGCTTGGTAGCAGGGTTAAAAGATTTTCCGAACCTGCTAACCATCTTTTGCCAACACCGTCTAACAGGATGTAACACGGAATAGATTTTCGCGGAACCCACAGCGCGATAACCACCCGTGAGCAGACACCGTTCAATTGGAGGAAAAGATATGCGCAAACTGCTCGTTACCGCGTTTGTAGTTGCACTCACCGCAGCCGTATTCAGCACATCCGCTTTTGCGGCCACTCACAAATTCACTCTTTCCCGGGAAAGCACAGTGTCCGGCATTCAGCTTGAAAAGGGCAAATACAAGCTGGAACTGGAAGGGACTCAGGCCACCATCATTCAGAACAAGCGGGTTGTGGCGACAGTCCAGGTGGAAATCCGGGACGGCAAACCCGCCAACCCCGGCTCCGTGCTGGTGGATTCAAATGGCAACCTGAAGGAAATCCGGTTGAAGAATCAGGTGGTAGTGTTCACCCGGTAATTTGTGGGTACGGCTGCAAGGCCGAACCGGGTATTCACAACCGCTTTGTTAACGGGCGGGATGGCTTCGCTCCCGTTTCTATCCCGCCCGTTTTTTTTTCATACCCAAGCCTCTACTCCCCCCCAACACTGACCTTATGCCCACCCGGCGTGGCTCTCTCATCAGTCAGCCTGGGCCGCGGCTAATAGACTATTTCCTTCAACGGCATCGACCCTGACGGTCATCAACTGGTTGGGCAGAAGAGAACTTTCCGGGCCGTGGACGCGAAGCTGCAAGTAGTTCTCGCTGAGAGCGTGCCGGGAACCGTCCTCTTCCCGGGCGGTCAAAGTGAGCACGCGCAACTGCTTCCCTATCTGCCGCTGCCGAAACTGTTTTCCTTTCGTATCGGCTAACTGGCGGAGAATTTTGCTGCGCTCCCGGATGACCGGCGGGGGAACTTTGTCACCCAGCCGCGTGCCTTCCGTCCCGGGCCGGTCGGAATAACGGAAGACGTGCAGGTAGCTGAACGGAAGCCGTTCGGCCAGCTCGCAGGTCTGCCGGAAGTCTTCGTCCGTCTCTCCCGGGAACCCGACGATGACATCGGCGCCGATGCCGGCGTTGGCCCAGACTCCGGCTACCTTCTCGATGCGCTCGGCATACTCCTCGCGGGTGTACCAGCGGTGCATGCGGCGCAAAATTTGATTCGACCCGGACTGCAACGGTGCATGCAGGTGCCGCGCAATACGGTCAGTGGATGCCAGCAAGCCGATGAACTCATCGGTCAGATCCATCGGTTCCAGCGAACTGAAGCGGAGCAAGGGAAGCGTGGTCTCATGCAAAATTCTCTCCGTCAATTTCGGCAGGCCGGGCTTTCCGGGCAGGTCCTGCCCCCAAGCGCCCAGATCGACGCCGGAAAGGACAACTTCCTGATAGCCGTCGTCCACCAGCCGCTGTACCTGTGCCAAAGCCTCGTCCATCGAGAGGCTGCGCGAACGTCCGCGCACGGAAGGAATCACACAGTAGGCGCAGCGCTGGTTGCAGCCGTCCTGAATTTTGAGCGTGGGGCGGGTGCGGTCTTCGCTGCTGCCGAAGGTGGGAGCAACCAAGACCGAGCGGAGTTCCGTCACGTCGCCAACAAGAATTTTTGTTCGCCGGTCCAAATCCGATGCCACGTCTGCCACACGGGCGCTCGACCTCTGCAGGCTTTCCAGTGAGACGAACTGGTTTGGGGCAATTACCGGCGCGGCGTCCTTTTCCAAAATGGAGGCGATCTCAGATTTGTGGGAATTTCCCACCACCCACTCGACGCCGGGCAATTTTGCCAGCTCTCCGGGCGCCCGCTGAGCGTAGCAGCCCGTGACCAGCAACCGGACCTGCGGGTTCTCCCGGCGGGCGCGGCGAATCCAATTGCGCGCATCGGCGTCGGCGGAGGCCGTGACCGTGCAGGTATTCACTACCGCAACGTCGGCGTCGCCCATGCCGGCCACCGGCACGTACCCCCGCTCGCGGAGTTGCTGCTCGAGGGCGGCACCGTCAGCCTGCGTGGCCCGGCACCCGAAATTTTGGACAGTGAAACGCATGGCAGTTTGCAACACTTATTGTAATGAGTGAACCGCTCCCCCGGCAAGGCGCCGGGGAAAATCAAGCGTGGGCGCGGCGAGACTCATAGCAACTCCGGCAATAGACCGGGCGGCCCTGGCTGGGTTTGAAGGGAACCGTAGTGGATCGTCCGCACTGGGCGCAACTGACGGTGAATTCCGCACGGCGGGATTGTTCTCCGGCGAGGTCGCGCCGCCGGGAGGCCTTACACTTGCGGCAGCGCTTGGGCTGGTGCTCGAAGCCCTTTTCGGCAAAAAACTCCTGCTCGCCGGCGGTAAAGGGAAACTCCCCTCCGCAGCTTACACAGGTAAGAACCTTGTCCTCAAAAGACATCCCCGCACCCCACGCACAGGAATCTGGACTCCCAAGTCTGAAAGGCGCCAGCCACCCCAAGGCCGCCGCAGGAACTTAGTCGCGCTGTTCGCGCCTCAACTTCTTCCGCGCACGCTTCCGGGCCAGAGCCTCCTTGATGCGACGCTTCTCGCCGGGCTTCAAATAGAAGGAATGCCGCTTGATTTCCTTAATGATATCTTCCTGCTGCACCTTCCGCTTGAAGCGCCGGAGCGCCTGATCAACAGACTCCCCATCTTCGACTCGTACTTGAGCCAATGGAAAAACACCTCCCTTTCACGTGCCCAAAGAACTGGGCGAAACATATCAAGATTAACGTGGAAACCGCCGGAATTCAAGGGGCGGGCGGACCGCTCCACCCTTCACAACCATTGCATTGCCTTCCCATTCCCCTGTTATAGTAGGGGCTTGTTACCCGCCCGCAGAACTCTCCGGCGGGTCCGAGGGGGCCGGAGGTAGTCATGACCAAAATCGCAACTGTGCAAGCCCGTGAAATTCTCGATTCCCGGGGCAATCCTACGGTCGAAGCCGATGTCCGCCTGAGCGGCGGGGGCTTTGGCCGGGCCGCTGTGCCTTCCGGGGCTTCCACCGGCGAGCATGAAGCGCTGGAACTCCGGGATGGCGACAAGGCCCGTTACCTGGGCAAAGGCGTCCAGAAGGCGGTAGAAAACATCCGGCGCGAAATCGCCCCCAAGGTTAAAGGCCGCGAGGCCCACGACCAGGGGGCGCTTGACCGCTTCCTCTGCGAGCTCGACGGCACACCCACCAAGTCCAGGCTCGGGGCCAATGCCCTGCTGGCGGTTTCGATGGCTACGGCACGCGCCGTGGCCGATGCCGGCAAGCTTCCTCTCTACCGTTACCTGGCTTCCGGCGGGGGCAACACCCTGCCCGTGCCGATGATGAATATCTTGAACGGCGGCTCGCATGCCGACAACAGCGTGGATGTCCAGGAATTCATGGTGATGCCGCTGGGCGCGCCGACTTTCCGGGAAGCGCTGCGGATGGGCGTGGAAGTCTTCCACCACCTGAAAAAAGTCCTGAGCAAGCGCGGCTACTCCACCGCGGTCGGCGACGAAGGCGGTTTTGCTCCGAACCTCAAATCGAACGACGAAGGGGTAGAGGTCATCCTGGAAGCCATCCATGCAGCCGGGTATGAGCCCGGCAAAGATGTATCTCTTGCCACTGATGCTGCCGCCTCGGAATTCTTCGAGGACGGCCAGTATGTTTTCAAGTGGTCGGACGGCTCGAAGCGCTCCTCCGACGACATGATTAAATTTTATGCCGAGTGGGTGCGGCAGTATCCTTTCGTCTCCATCGAAGACGGTCTCGACGAAAACGACTGGGAGGGCTGGAAAAACCTGACCGCGGAACTGGGCGGCAAAGTGCAACTGGTGGGCGACGACCTTTTTGTCACCAACACGGAGCGGCTCCAACGCGGCATCGACGAGAAGATCAGCAACTCGATCCTGATTAAGCTCAACCAGATTGGCACCGTCACCGAAACCATTGACGCCATTGAGATGGCGCACAACGCCGGGTACACCGCCGTGATTTCTCACCGCTCCGGCGAAACCGAAGACACTTTTATCTCCGACCTGGCCGTTGCGCTCTCCACCGGACAGATAAAAACCGGCTCGGCCTCGCGCACCGACCGCGTCGCCAAGTACAACCAGCTTCTTCGCATCGAAGAACAGCTCGGCGCCACCGCTATCTTCCCCGGC
>CBDUYQ010000068.1:0-6538 GCA_965371475.1 uncultured bacterium | reverse complement strand
GAAGGCATGCAGTTCGACCGCGGCTACCTCTCGCCCTACTTCGTTACCGACCCCGAGCGCATGGAGATCAAAATCGAAAACCCCTACATCCTCATCCATGAGAAGAAAATCAGCTCGATGAAGGACCTGCTGCCCCTGCTCGAACAGATTGCCCAGGGCGGCAAGCCCCTGCTGATCATCGCGGAGGACGTCGACGGCGAGGCCCTGGCCACCCTGGTGGTCAACAAACTGCGCGGTACGCTGCAAGCCTGCGCGGTTAAGGCCCCCGGCTTCGGCGACCGCCGCAAGGCCATGCTGGAAGACATTGCCATCCTGACCGGCGGCAAGGTCATCTCCGAAGAGGTCGGCATCAAGCTGGAAAACGTCAAGCTGGAAGACCTCGGCACTGCCAAAAAGGTCACCATCGACAAAGACAACACCACCCTCGTCGAGGGCGCCGGCAAGAGCGCCGAAATCGAAGGCCGCGTCAAACAGATTCGTACGCAGGTCGAAGACACCACCTCCGACTACGACCGTGAGAAACTGCAAGAACGGCTGGCTAAACTGGTCGGCGGCGTGGCCGTCATCAAAGTGGGCGCGGCAACCGAAACCGAGCTGAAAGAGAAGAAGGCTCGCGTCGAAGACGCCATGCACGCCACCAAAGCGGCCGTGGAAGAAGGCATCGTCCCCGGCGGCGGTGTGGCCCTGATTCGCACCCTGCCCGCCATCGAGAAGCTCAGCTTTGACGGTGACGAGAAGATTGGCGTCAACATCATCCGCCGCGCCCTCGAGGAGCCCCTCCGCCAGATTGTCGCCAACGCCGGCCACGAAGGCGCCATCGTGGTGGAAAAGGTCAAGTCGGCCAAGAACACCAACGAAGGCTTCAACGCCGACACCGGCGAGTATGGCGACTTGGTGAAGATGGGCGTGATTGACCCGGCCAAGGTCACCCGCCTGGCTCTCCAGAACGCTGCCTCCATCGCCGGCCTCATGCTCACCACCGAAGCGCTGGTCGCCGAAATCCCGGAAGAGTCCAAAGCGGACGCCGGGGCTGGCATGCCTCCGGGTGGTATGGGCGGCATGGGCGGCATGTATTAGCCAAGACTACTCAACCGAGATACACCGAGCCCCGTGGCCTCTGCCACGGGGCTTTTTTTGCTAAGTCAAAGTTCGCTCCCTCCAAGAATTCCCACAGTGGTAATTTATCCAAAATGTTCCACATTCCCTCTTGCGCCATCCAACCTCTTGGGGTACATTCAGCCTTCGGTGTGGTTGTTGGGGTTATTTCCACCGCTACCGAAAATCTAATTGAGAGAACTTGAGTCAACCTTCTTGGGGACTCTGACCAGCGCTGAAAGGCCGTGTTGACAATGAGAACCCTATTCCAATTTTCCAATTAGAGGGAGAAATCTGAGCAATGGCAAACTTGCTAGCCAAACTGCTGCCGCAAGAGAGAAGCTTCTTTGTCCTGTTCACGGAAGTGACCAATAACCTGAAGGAAGCTGCCCGCTCACTGGACGAACTGAGCAACGACTACACCCACGTCGAGGAAAGGGTCAAGCGGATCAAAGACCTCGAACACAAAGGCGACGACCTGACCCACCGGCTGGTGATGAAACTCAACCAGACCTTCATCACCCCCTTCGACCGCGAGGACATCCACAGTCTGATCAGCAAGCTCGATGACGTGCTCGACCTTATGGACGCCGTCACCACCCGGCTGGTGCTCTACAAAATCAAAACCTTACGGCCCGGCGTCACAGAAATGGCCGGCATCCTGGTCCGGGCCACCCATGAAATCCACGAGGCGGTCTCGCACCTGGAAACCCACGAAGGCGTTCTCGACCGCTGCGTCGAAATCAACAGCCTCGAAAACGAGGCCGACTCCGTTGTCCGCGCCTCCATCGCCAAGCTCTTCGAGGAAGAAAAAGACCCCATTATGATTATCAAGTGGAAAGAAATCCTCGAAGTCCTGGAAATCGCCACCGACAAGTGCGAAGACGTCGCCAACGTCCTTGAAACAGTAGTGCTCAAGAATGCCTAGCGCGCGCACGACATACACCACCATGAAATCCCAGACCCCGGCCTGCCGGTTCACAACATCACGAGAGCGACTGTAATGGATCCATCAACTGTCCTGGTTCTGATTGTCCTGGTTACCCTGCTCTTTGAGTTCGCCAACGGCTGGAACGACGCCGCCAACTCCATTGCCACCATCGTTTCCACCCGCGTACTCACCCCCCTGCCCGCGGTCGCCTGGGCCGCTTTCTGGAACTTCGTCGCCGCTTTCGTTTTCGGCACTGCTGTGGCCAAGACCATCGGCTCCAAAATGATCAACCTCGATATGGTCAACGAGTGGGTGCTGCTGGCAGGGTTGATCGGCGCTATCGTCTGGACCGGCGCCTGCACCTGGATGGGCCTGCCCATCAGTGTCTCTCACTCCCTCATCGCCAGTTACGCCGGATCCGCCATTGCCCACGCCGGTTTCGAGACGATCAGGGCGGGCGGCTGGATCAAACCGGTGGTCGGGATCATTATTGGACCCTTTGCCGGCCTGTTCGCCGCCGTGCTGTTATCCATCCTCGCCACCTGGGTGGTGCGCCACATGGCGCCACAAAAAATCGACCGCTGGTTCCGCCGATTGCAACTGGTTTCCTCGGCCGCCTTCAGCCTCGGCCACGGCACCAACGACGCGCAGAAAGGCATGGGCATCATCACCGCCGCTTTGGTCACCAGCGGCGTCCTGACCGAATACGAAGTGCCGTTTTGGGTTATTATTATTTGTCACCTTGCTATCGCGGCGGGGACTTTAGGCGGCGGCTGGCGGGTGATCAAAACCATGGGACAAAGCATCACCAAGCTGACGCCGTTTAGCGGCTTTGCGGCTGAAACAGCCGCGGCGTTTACGCTGTTCGGCACCGCTGGCACGGGTATCCCGGCCAGCACAACGCATACCGTCACCGGAGCGATTATCGGCGTGGGGGCCTCCCGGCGAATCACAGCGGTACGCTGGGGCGTTACCCGCCGCATCATGCTGGCGTGGGTTACCACTATACCGGGCGCGGCCGCTCTGGGCGCTGTGTTCTATTATCTTATGGGGCAATAAACAAAAAGGACGTACTGGATGAGCAAGGAAAAATCCCCTTTCGCGTCGATTCAAGAGGCCATCGAAGACATCCGGCAGGGCCGGATGATCATCATCGTCGATGACGAAGACCGCGAAAACGAAGGCGACCTGACCGTAGCCGCCGAAAAAGTCACGCCGGAGCAGATTAACTTCATGGCCAAGTTCGGCCGCGGGCTCATCTGCCTGACGCTGACCTCCGAGCGCTGCGACCAGCTCAACCTCCGCCTGATGACCGACAAGAACACCACACCCTACGGCACCGCCTTCTGCGAGTCCATCGACGGCCGCAAGGGGGTCTCCACCGGCATCTCCGCTGCTGACCGCGCCCAAACCATTCAACTCGCCGTGAACCCGGCCACCCTGCCCCAGGACCTCGACCGCCCCGGCCACGTCTTTCCGCTACGAGCGCGCAAGGGCGGGGTGCTGGTGCGCGCCGGGCAGACGGAAGCCTCCGTCGATATCGCCCGGCTGGCCGGTCTCACCCCCTCGGGCGTCATTTGCGAGGTCATGAACGACGACGGCACCATGGCCCGTGTCCCCGACCTGTCTCGGTTCTGCGAAGAGCACAGCCTGAAGATGATTACCGTGGCCGACCTCATCCGCTACCGCATCCAGCATGAGAGCTACGTCCGCCGCGCCGGCGAAGCGGTCATTCCTACCCGCCACGGCGACTTCCAGATGATTTCCTACGAGTCCGAACTCGACGGCGAGCGCCACATCGCCCTCGTGCGCGGCGAGTTCACCGAGCAGGATACCGTTCCGGTCCGCGTCCACTCCCACTGCCTGACCGGCGACGTCTTCGGCTCCGCCCTTTGCGATTGCCAGGCGCTGGTGGATAAAAGCTTGGAGATGATTGCCACCGCCGGTCGCGGCGTGTTTATCTACCTGCACCAGTCCGGCCCGGGCCTCCGCATCGAGACATCACAGGGCCAGCCCTCCCTTTCCGTCCACCACCACGACCACAACTCGGAAAGCGACTACCTGGAGCAGCCCGGCGCTCTGAAGCACATCCAGCGACAGTCCGGCATCGGCGCCCAAATTCTGCGCGACCTCAACGCCCGAAAGATCGAACTGTTGACCAACCACCCCCGCAAAGTCGTGGGGCTGGAAGGCTACGGCATTACCATCGCCGAGCAGACGCCGATTCTGCTCGACTCGCCCTCGCTGGTCCGCCGCGACCCATGACACCCATGACCGGAGCTTCCCCCCCCGCCGCCCAAGACCCCTTCGCTATCCCGCTGCTGTGGGAGTGGCTCTATAACTTCGCCGCCCTGGCCGCTGTCACGGCCTTCGGCTACTACTTTTTCTGGGTTTTTGTGATTGTGCTGGTGCCCGCGATGGCGGGCAGCGTGGCGTTGATGATAGTGGAAAACATTATCATCCAATCAGACCAGGCCGCCGCCAGGAATAACAGCGCTTAAGAATTCTTCTTACGCGGCGGGGCTTCCTCCACGGTAATCCGGTTTCTCAACTTCTCAAACTTCCGGCGGCTGATTCTGTGAATCACCAGCAACTCTTCAATCTTTCGGAAGGGCCCACTAATCTTCCGGTGTTGCACGATGCTGGCAGCAGTGGCCTCTCCAATGCCCGGCAGGACAACAAGTTCTTCCGCTGTGGCGATATTGATATTGATCTTCGCCGGTTCACTCTTCTGTTTCCCCTCCAGCCCCTGCCCCGGCAGAGCCGGAGAGAAAACCAGCAGGGCAACCAGAATACATCCGGTGGGCAGGCGGAACCTTGTCATTTGCCTTTCCTGAGCAGCCGCAGCAAGGCTTTGGTGGATTGGCTTCCCGGCGGACGATAGAGCGTCACCGCCGCCAGCCCCAGGGCGGCATAGGCGTCCCGGTAATAGGGCGGCAGTTTTTCAAGCGACTGCAAATGTTTCCTGACCGTGGCCAGGTCGCCCCGCTCCAGCGGCCCCACCCACGACCTCTCTCCCCGGCCAGCGTAACCCTTAACGGTTTGCTCCATTAATGGCAGGAGCACGCGACGGGCCACGCTGTGCGAAATACCGGCGCGCCGCATCATGCGAACGCCCAAATCCATCTGTGTGGTCAGGTGACCGGCCACCATCGCAGCCGCGGCATGGTAGAGCGCCTTGTCCTTCGCCCGCACTTTTACAGGGATCCCGCCAAGGGCGCGCACAAGAGTGGTAGCCGTGCGCACCGCGCCGGCGCTCCCTTCCACCCCGAACACCACCCCACGGGGAAACTTTTTCCAGGGCCGGGGAAAGGGGTAAATCGGATGCATTGAGCCCACCACCGCGCCGCGTTTTTTCAAGGCCGCAAAATCTTCGCTGCTCACCGCGCCGCTCAGGTGGAGCACAACCTTGCCCCGCCAGTTCCCTTCCAGTTTCGCCAGCGCCTTGGCGGCGGGCACAATCCGGTCATCCGGCGTGCCGAGGATTACAATGTCAGAGGCGAGCAACTCCGTGCCGGGCTTGGTTAGTGCTTTTCCCGCGCCGATGAACCGCACCGCCGCCTGAGCCGTTTTCTTCGAGCGCGTGACCACCGGCCCTACCGAATAGCCCTTCAGACGCAGCGCCCGCGCCAGCGTCCGCCCTAACCGCCCGGCGCCCACAATGGCAATCTTTTTCTTCATACGGAATGCTACAATACCTTTTTTCGTCTCTGCCTGCTGAGGGGATTATACGTGTACATTTTCTTAAGTGTGCTGACTTGGGCCATCGCCCACGGCTGGCTCCTGCTCTCCATCAAAGCCGCCCGCGGCTTGGCCCGCATGCCCCAGCTGGCTGACTTCGAGCCTCTGGCGGCGGAAGAATGCCCTCGAGTCTCTATCCTTGTCGCCGCGCGCAACGAAGCGGAAAAAATTCGGCAGGCGGTGGAAAGCTGGCTGGCGCTCGACTATCCACGCTTCCAGTTGGAAATCGTCGCCGTCAATGACCGCTCCACCGATGACACCGGCAAAATCCTCGACGAACTCGCTGCCCGCGACCCGCGCCTCAAAGTTGTCCACCTGACCGAACTCCCTGCCGGATGGCTGGGTAAAACCCATGCCTTGACCAAAGCCTATGAGCAATCGAGCGGCGAGTGGCTGGTGCTGACCGACGCCGACGTCCATTTTGCCCCCGATACCCTCCGTCGCACCCTCCGCCTTGTGCAAGCGAAAAGATGGAAGCACACCGCCGGGCTCGCCTACATGGAGATGCACGGGTTCTGGGAGAAAATCATCATCCCCTATTTCGGCCTCGGCTTTGCCTTGAGCGAACAGCCCTGGGAAAGCGCCAACCCGAAATCGAAGAAGTACGTAGGGGTAGGGGCATTTCAAATGATCCGGCGCTCGGCCTATGAGGCCGTCGGCACGCACCGCAAGCTGGCGCTCGAAGTCGTCGAAGACATGAAGCTGGGCAAACTGGTGAAGCAGGCGGGCATCCCCACCGGCGCGTTCCTGCCGGAGAGGAGCATCCGCCTT
>CBDUYQ010000067.1:0-6576 GCA_965371475.1 uncultured bacterium | reverse complement strand
GAGCCGGTCGAGATGCCGGGGCAGTACTCGGTGCGCGGCGGCATCGTGGACATCTTTCCGCCCGAGGGCAGCGCGGTCCGGCTGGAGTTCTTCGGCGACGAGTTGGAAGAGTTGCGCGGGTTTGACCCTTCGACGCAGCGTTCCACCGGGCCTGTCCGCGAAGTTGGCATCGTGCCGATGGTTGAGGTCCGGCGGACACCGGAGTTGATGGCGCAGTTGTGGGAGCTGCGCGAAGGCGCCGCGCCGGAAGGACGCATACAGGAGTTTCCCGGCTGGGAGTTCCTGCTGCCGCAGGTGATGGGCTTGGGCGGGACATTACTCGACCTGCTCCCGCGAGCGGTGGTGGTGTTCGAGGAGCCAGACCTTCTCCACCGCGAAGCCGAGACCTTCTGGACGAAGCTGGAAGAGGAGTATGAGGTTGCCCGCGAAGAGGCAACCGCTTTCGTGGCCCCCGGAGAACTCTACTTGCGCTGGAGCGCGTTCGAAGCGGTGCTCTCCGGCGCGCCGCAACTCCACCTGGAACAGTTGCCGATGGAAATTGCCGACGCCGACCACCACATTCTGCTGGCACAGCCCACGCCGCGCTTTCACGGCAGGGCACAGGCGTTTGCCGGAGAGTTGCGCGACCGGCTGGCACAGGGCATGCGGGTGCTGGTCACCGCGGCCAACCCGGGTGAGATGGAACGCCTGGCCGAGTTGCTGACCGAGTTCGAGGTTCCTTTCCGCTTCGGGATGCCGGGTCAATACCGCGAGGGCAGAGTCGGGGCGCAGGGGCAGTTCAGCGGCGGACAGGACGGAGCGGTAGTGCTCCTGCGCGGGCCTATCGCCGAGGGTGTGGTTTTTCCCGAAGCCGGGCTGGTGCTCTACGGCAACCACGACTTGTTCGACACGGAACCGGCAGCCTGCGCGCCGGTCCGGGCCAAGCCCCGGGCGGCGGTGTTTGCGTCCGACAGCAGCGACATCCGCCCCGGTGATTTTGTGGTCCACCTCGACCACGGTATCGGCCGTTTCACCGGCATGAAAAAGATTGAGCAGGGCGGCCGGGCGGAAGAGTTTTTGCAGATCCTCTACCAGGACAACGACAGGCTCTACGTTCCGCTGGTCCGGCTCGACCTGGTGCAGAAGTACCGGGGTCTCGGAGACGTGGGACCGAAGCTCGACCGGCTGGGCGGTATCACCTGGCAGCGCACCCGTTCGCGGACAGCGAAGGTTATCCGGGAGATGGCTGACGAACTGGTAAAACTCTACGCCCAGCGTGCCGCGCTCCCCGGCCACGCTTTTGCCACCGACACGCCCTGGCAGGGCGAGTTCGAAGATGCTTTCGAGTGGGAAGAAACACCGGACCAGGATATGGTCATCCGGGAAGTCAAGGACGACATGGAAAAGCCGAGGCCGATGGACCGGCTGCTGGTGGGCGACGTCGGGTTTGGCAAAACGGAGGTGGCGTTGCGCGCCGCTTTCAAGGCGGTCTGCGACAACAAGCAGGTGGCGGTGCTGGCGCCGACCACCGTGCTGGCCTTCCAGCATTTTCGAACCTTGCAGCAGCGGCTGGTGGCCTTTCCGGTAAAGGTGGAGATGCTGAGCCGGTTGCGGACCCGCGGGCAGCAAAAAAAGATTCTGGAAGCGTTGGAGGCGGGAGAGGTGGATGTAATTATCGGCACGCACCGGCTGCTTTCGCAGGACGTGCGCTTCCACGACCTCGGTCTGTTGGTTATAGATGAAGAGCAGCGCTTCGGTGTGCGCGCCAAGGAGAGGTTGAAGCAGCTCAAAACAAACGTCGATGCCCTGACACTGACGGCCACGCCGATTCCCCGCACGTTGCACATGGCGGTGGTGGGGTTGCGCGATATGTCGCTGATTCAGACGCCGCCGAGGGATCGCCTGGCGATTCAAACCGTGGTGGCAAAGAATGAGGACGCGCTGGTCAAAAGCGCACTGGAACGCGAACTGGCCCGCGGCGGTCAGGTCTATTTTGTGCATGACCGTATCGCCTCCATTTATGAAGTGGCGGCGCGAGTGAAGCGGTTGACGCCGGAAGCCACCATCGGCGTGGCGCACGGGCGGCTCAAGGAGACCGAACTGGAGCGGGTCATACTCGGCTTCATGCGGAAAGAGTTCGACGTGCTGGTGACCACAAAAATTATCGAAAATGGGCTCGACATACCGCTGGCGAACACTATCATCGTGAATCGTGCCGACCGCTTCGGGCTGGCGGAACTCTACCAGTTGCGCGGGCGGGTGGGCCGCTCGGACCGCCGCGCCTATGCCTACCTTCTGATTTCTTCCTCCGGGGCGCTGTCAGAAACGGCGCGGAAGCGGCTGGCGGCACTGAAGGAGTTCAGCGAACTGGGCGCGGGTTTCCGGCTGGCGGCGCTCGACCTGGAGTTGCGTGGCGCGGGGAACCTGCTGGGCGCAAAGCAGCACGGACACGTCAACGCCGTCGGTTTCGACCTCTACACCCGGATGCTGGAACAGGCAGTTTCGGACCTGAAAGGAGAAGAGGCAATCCCGGAAGCGCGGGTGACGCTCAACCTCGGCGTGGATTTGCGCATCCCATCAGAGTACATTGAAAACGAGCGGCAGCGGCTGCGGATGTACAAGAAGATTGCCTCGTTGGGCGCTGGCGAGGAAGATCGGGAGGCGCTCGCACGGGAACTGGAGGACCGTTTTGGCCCGCCACCGCGAACGGTGGAAAATCTTTTGGAGTATGCTGGCATCAAGGCTGCGGCGGAAAAGCTGTGCATCGAGTCCGTCGAGCGAAGACAGGAGATGGTGACGGTGCGCTTCCATCCCCGGACGCCGGTGAGCCCACCGCGGTTGGTGGAGTTTGTACGCCGCGTGGAAGGCGCGGGAATAGATCCTGGTGGCACGCTCCATTTCCCGCTCGCACGGAGGAGCGGTCTGCGCTGGCTGGCGGATTTGAGAAAGCGGTTGCTGGCATTGCGGGGCTAGGCTAGAATTTTCTCTAGCAAGAAGAGGTGAGGTATGAAAAGGCTGAGTATTTTTTTGACAGTGTTGCTGGTGTTTCCGCTGTTCGCCGATGACCGCAAGGTTCTCGACGAGGTGGTGGCCCGTGTCAATAACCAAATTATCACTTTGAGCGAATACCGCCAGGCGAACACTGCGTTACGCCAGGAGCTTGTCGGGCAGGTGGCCGGCACGGAACTGGCAGAGAGACTCGCGGATGAGTCGAAAGACACGCTGCGCAACCTGATCGACATGGCATTGCTGGTGCAGTACGGCACTGAGCGGGGGTATTCGGTCGAATCCGATGTGCTCCGGCAGATTGACCTCATCCGGCAGGAAAACGGTTTTCAGACTATGGAAGAGCTGGAGCGGGCCATGCTCGCCGAGGGCGTCAACATCGAAGATATCAAGCAGCAGTACCGCGATCAGATGATGTACCAGATGGTCATCCAGCGAGACGTCTCGCGTTCAGTCTTTCTGACCGACGAAGAGGTGGAGACGTACTACGAAGAGCACAAAGAAGAGCTCTCGCAGCCGGAGAGCGTGCAGCTGCGCGAAATTCTTATCTCTACGGCGAACCGGACGGAAGAGCAGGCTGCCGACCGGACCCGCGAAGTGCTGGTCCGCATCCGCAAAGGGGACGACTTCGGCGAGCTGGCGCGGGAATATTCCGACGCGCCCACGGCGCAGAAAGGCGGCGAACTGGGGGTCTTTGATCCCAAAACGCTTTCAGAGCAGGTGCAGGCGTTGGTTGCCAAGTTGCGTGAAGGCGGTGTGGCCGACCCGCAACTTACCCCCGAAGGGTATATGATCCTGCAGTTAGCGGAACGCACCGAGGGTGGCGTGCCTCCGTTGGAGAAAGCCCGGAACGCGGTGAGCAATGCGCTCTACATGGACCGGGTGCAGCCCGCTTTCCGTAAATTCCTCGACCGGATGCGGAAGGAAAACTATGTTTTTGTCAAAGTCGGGTACACCGACAGCGGGGCGATTCCGGTGGAACCCAAGCCGGTGTTGCGCGGCCGCCGCCGCCGGCAGGCCCGCTCGACCAACTGAGGCGGCGTGAAGAAGCTCCACGTAACCGACCTGGCACAGCAGGAAGGCCGGGTTATTGCCGACTTTTTTCTCGTCCTGAGCAAAGACACCCGCACCACCCGTGAGGGAAAGCAGTACCTTGCCCTGAAGCTCTCCGACCGCACCGGACAGATAGAGGCGCGCGTCTGGGATGTGAACGCCGACATCGAAGAGTTTGCCGCCGATGATCTGGTGAAGGTCGAAGGACAGGTGGACGCCTACCGTGGGCAGACGCAACTGAAAGTCCGGCGGCTGCGCCGGGCCCGCGACGGAGAAGCCGAGCTGGCCGATTTCCTGCCCGTCACCCGTGAAGATGTGGACGCGCTTTATGAAGAGTTGCTGAACGCCGCCCGCAGCGTCAACCGGGAACCGTTGCAAACCCTCCTGCTGGCTGTCCTGACGGATGAGGAACTGGTCCCAAGGCTTAAGCGAGCGCCCGGCGGCAAGACAATCCACCACGCCGTGCTCGGCGGGCTGCTGGAACACATCGTGTCGCTCTGCCGGTTGTGCCGCCTGGCGGCGGAGAACTACCCCGACGTGGATTTGGACCTTCTCCTGACCGGCGCCATCCTCCATGACATCGGCAAGGTGCAGGAGTTGAGCTATGAACGCGGGTTTGATTACACCACCGAAGGGAAACTGGTGGGCCACATCAACCTCGGGCTGGAGTTTCTCAACCGGAAGATGGACGAAATTGCCGGATTCCCGCATCCGCTGCGACTGCTGGTGCAGCACATGATCCTGAGCCACCACGGACGGCTGGAGTTCGGCTCTCCTGTCACGCCGCGGTTCCGTGAGGCTATCATGCTGCACTATCTCGATGACCTGGACTCCAAGCTGGCGGCGGTGCGCGCGGAACTGGAAGGGGCAGAGGCTGCCGGTAAGGAAGGCGAGTGGACGGACTGGAACCGGGCGCTGGAGCGTCCGCTGCTTCGGCAGGAGAAATTTCTGGAAGAGGCGCTGGAGGAGGCGCCGCCCGCCGAGGAACTGTTTGTGCACGAGCCGGAACCGGCCCGGAAGAAAAAGAAACGCTAATGGCCAGGAAGAGGAAAAAAGTATCGCGGACGAAGCCGCGCAAGCGTAAGAAGGCCGCCTCCCGGCGAATACCCTCCAGGACTGTCACGGTGAACCCGGCCCGCAAACCGCGCAAGACCCTTTTTGATTTGCCGCCACTCGAACTCGAGTGCATGAAAGCCGTTTGGTCTTTGACAGAATCCGGTTCCGGCACGATAACGGTCCGGGAGATCCGGGAAGTGGTGACCAGGAACCACCGCCGCCTGGCCTACACCACTGTGGAAACCATCATGGACCGCCTGACGCGCAAAGGCGTGGTGCGCCGCCAGAAGCAGGGCCGCGCCCACCACTACACCGCTGTGTATCAGTTGAATCAGGCGCGCGCGGAAGGCGTTCGGACGCTTCTCGTGCATTTCTTCGGCGGCTCCCGGCGAGCGTTGCAGGCTTTCATGGCCGGGACGCTTGTGAACCCAATAGCTGCCGGGGCGCTGCGCCGCCCGGCGCAGACGCCTTCTACCCCCGCCCGGAGAGAGGCTTCCAAACCTGCCTCGACACGCAAAAAAGATTCCCCGATAGATACGTCGCTGCTGTAGTTCTTTTGCCACTGCGAGAACCCGGTTTCAGGCAAACGGGTTTTCGTCGGCGCTCGGTCCGTAGATGGAGGGAACCGGAACCTCCAGCAAGCGAAGATAGACAGACAATTGTCCGCGGTGGTGGTACCAGTGGTTGAGCAGGATGGCGCGTACCAATCCGATGCGGGGCATAGCCATAATTTGCTGGCCGTCTTTTTCGACCTTCCACTCCGCCATCAGCTTCTGGTCGTCGAAGCCGTCCAGGGTTTCTTTGGCGTTTTTGATGCTTTCCTCAAGCGTGGTGAGCAAAGCGGAGGCCGATTCGCAGGTGGGGATGTTGCTGAAGTCGGGCGGTGGGACGGAATCCAATTTCGCAATCTCCGCCACTGCACCCGGGGTAGATGCCACATGGTGAGCGAGCTGGCCGAGCGACATGGACTTCTTATGTGGCTTCCACGAGAGCTTGTCGCCGGGCACGCGTTCCAGTAGCCGGCGGGTTGTAGCGGCCTCCTGTTCGAGTTCCTGCAGAATAGAGTCAACAATACGCATGATGCTTTCTCCTGTTGTAGGTTACTGTGAACTGTCAATAAATTTTTCGAGTCCGGCGAAGCAACCCACCCAGCCTTGATTGTGCTGGTCGCACATGTTCTGGTCGGGGAAGCCTTCGTGCTTCAGTACAAGTTCGGTTTTGTTGCCCAGGTCACGGAAAGTGAGCGTGACGAGGGTGGTGTGGGTTTCGGGGTCCTGTCCTTCCCAGAGCCAGGTGAAAACAAGTTTTTCCGGAGGAGACACCTCTTGATAGGTTCCCTTGGTGATGTGCTCTTCGCCGGTCTTGCGGTTCCTCATTCCGATGGTATAGCAGCCGCCGACCTTCAGGTCCACTTCCGATTTGAAGGTTTCCGCGTCGGGCGGGCAGAACCACTGCGCCATCTGAGCAGGGTCGGTCCAGGCG
>CBDUYQ010000066.1:0-6602 GCA_965371475.1 uncultured bacterium | reverse complement strand
AGGACCAGGCCGATGGCAGCCATGGGAATCATCTGTTCCCAAAGCACGCCGACCCCGACCCCCTTCAGGTACACGTTGCGAAGGACTATGAGGTAGTAGGTCAACGGGTCAAAGAAGCTGAGCCATTGCAGGGCTGTCGGCATGCTGGCAATGGGGAAGCCGAAGCCGGAAAACATCACCGCGGGCATGTTGAAGAAGAACGATGTCACCATGGCCTGCTGCTGAGTAGCCGAGACCGTCGAGATCAACAGTCCCACGCCCAGCATGCTCATCATAAAAAGCAGAGTTCCCAGCAGCAGCACCCACAGGCTGCCCCGGAACGGTATCTCGAACCAGAAGGTGCCCACGCCGGCAATCAGCGCTACGTCCAAAAGGCCAATCAGGAAGAAGGGCAGCGTCTTGCCCAGGATGAATTCGGCCCGCCCGATGGGCGTGACCATAATTTGTTCCAGCGTGCCAATCTCCCGTTCGCGCACAATGGAAAAGGCCGTCAGCAGCACCACCATGATCAGCGTCAGGTTGCCGATAATGCCCGGCACAAAGAACCAGCGGCTTCGCAACTCCGGGTTGAACCAGGGACGCTGCTCAATTTCTACGCGGGGGACCTGTGCAGCGGCCAGCGGACTCAGGCGCTGGAAGCGGTCGCGCTGGTACTCCAGCGCAAACTCGCCGGCAATCCGGTTGATATAGCCAAGCGCGATTAACGCCGTATTCGAGTTGGTGCCGTCGAGGATGACCTGCACGGGCGCGGTCTTGCTGGTGCGGAGTTGTTGCGCGAACCCGGGGTGGATGTGCAGGGCGACGACGACCTCAGAGCGGTCAATCAGGCCCCCAATCTGTTTGTGGTGGCTGAGCTGATAGTTGACGTCAAAGTAGGGGCTGGCCACAAAACGGGAAACCAGATCACGGCTCTCCTGCGTGTGGTCGAGGTCGAGGATTGCCGTGGCCACATGGTTCACCTCGTAGGTGGCGGCGTAGCCGAAGATCAGCATCTGCACGATAGGCGGAACAAACAGCACAAAACGGGCGCGCTTGTCGCGGAAGACCTGAATGAACTCCTTTATCAGCATTTGGTGAAGGCGCGCCAGCATTTCGGTTACCTCAGGTGAGCCTCTTCTGGAAGGAGCGCGTGGCGAGCAACGCCACCACCAGCGCAAAGACCGTCAGGGCAAACATCTCGAACCGCAGGGTTTCCAGCGTGGCGCCTTTCAGGAACACGCCCTTCAGGATGGTCACAAAATATTTGGCCGGTACCACATGGGTGATAAGGCGGATGGGCGCGGGCATCTGCTCCACCGCAAACAGAAAACCGGAAAGCAGAAACGCCGGCAGGAAGGTGGCGATGAGCGAAGCCTGGCTGGCGGCCATCTGGGTTTTGGCCACCACGGAAACAAAGAACCCGATGCCCAGCACCACCACCAGGAAGAGCGACGAGGCGGCAAACAGCGTCCCCACGCTGCCACGGAACGGCACACCAAACCACCAGACCCCCATACCGGCGCACAGGGCGGTGTCAAACAGGCCGATGACAAAGTAGGGGGCCAGCTTGCCCAACAGGATTTCCAGCGGTGTGACCGGCGTGGAGATCAACTGCTCCATGGTGCCGCGTTCCCACTCGCGCGCCACGGTCAGCGCGGTCAGGAAGGTTCCGACCACCGCCATCACCAGCGCGATAACGCCGGGAATGATGAACGACTGGCTGACCAGTTCCTCGTTGAACCAGGTGCGGGCTTCAATCGTCAGGGGCGACGCCAGTCCCGACTGTCCCTGCCGCGCCAGGAACTCCGTCAGGATTTCGCCGGAGTAGCTCGTTACGATTGCTTCGGCATAGTTGATAGCGATGGTGGCGGTGTTGTCGTCGGTGCCGTCCACCAGAGACTGCACCTTGACCGCGCCGCCTGCCTGTAACTGCCGGGCGAAGTCGTGCGGGATGACCAGCGCGAACTGGCAGCGGCTGGAGTCGATGAGAGCGACCAGTTCGTCATGGTCGTCGGCGACGGTGAGCACGTCGAAGTAGTCGGAGGCCTGAAAGCGCCGCACCAGGTCCCAACTGGCCGGGCTGCCGTCGTGGTTGAGCACGCAGGTCTTGATGTGGTTGATGTCGAGCGTGACGCCGTAGCCGAACAGCAGCGTCATGGCAATCGGCAGAATCAAAACGATACCGAGGCTGCGCCCGTCGCGCAGTATCTGGATGACCTCCTTGCGGGCCACGGCGAACAGGCGGTGAGCGCGCATGGTCAGCCGGCCTCCCGGCCGTTAGCTTCCTGCCCGGTGGTCAGCGAGACAAAAACATCTTCGAGGGTCGGGCGGATGGGTTCGAGCCGGTTAACAGCAATTTCCCGGCTGGCGAGGTAGGGCTTAAGTTCGTCCACGGCCCGGCGGGCGTCCGGCACCACCAGGTGAAGAGCGTTGCCGAAGACAGCGGCATCGAGCACTCCCGGGGCCTCCTCCAGTGCTTCCATTGCCCGGCCCAGCGGGGCGCACTCGGCCAGCAGCAGCTCGCCCTGCATGTGGCGGTCCTTGAGTTGGGAGGGTGTGCCCATGGCAACAATTTTTCCGCGGAAGATGAGTCCGAGCCGGTTGCAATACTCGGCTTCGTCCATGTAATGCGTCGTCACAAAGACCGTCACGCCCTCTTCGGCCATGCTGTGAATCAACTCCCAGAACTTTCGGCGGGAAATCGGATCCACGCCGGAGGTCGGCTCGTCCAGAAAAAGAATCTGGGGGCGGTGCAGCACTGCGCAGCCCAGCGCCAGCCGCTGCTTCCAGCCGGTGGGCAGGGTGCCGGTGATGAGGGATTCCATGTTGGTAAGCCCGGCCATCTCCAGCGCCCAGGCGATGCGCTCGGGCAGCACGTCCGACGGGACGTTGTAGAGCCCGGCAAAGAAGCGGAGGTTTTCTCCCACCTGCAAATCGTTATACAGAGAGAACTTCTGCGACATGTAGCCGATGTTCTGCCGCACGGCTTCCGGGTCGCCCGCTACGTCGTACCCGGCAACCCTGGCCCGGCCGGCCGAGGGGCGCAGCAGCCCGCACAGCATTCGGATGGTGGTGGACTTGCCCGCGCCGTTGGGGCCGAGGAAGCCGAAGACTTCGCCGCGCCGGGTTTCAAAGCTGACCCCGTCCACGGCGGTGAATTTCCCGAAACGCTTGACCAGATTTTCCGCCACTACGGAGGATTCATCCAGCGAGGTTCCATTCAGCGAAGAACCGTTGCTCGTGTTGGCGCCGGGGGAGTTCATCCTGCCACTTCCTGTTCTTTTTTCTGTTCTTCTTTCGTTACCGTGGCTACGAAGAGGTCCTCCATCGTAGGCGGAGAAGGAACAACGTCGTCAAAGAGCAGCCCGGCAGCCCGGAGAGCCGCGGTAATCTCGGGGACGCGCCGCCCGGCGTCGTCCACCAGCAGGTTGACGCGGTCGCCGGTCAGCACGACGTTGCGCACGCCGGGGAGAGAGAGCAACGCGTCGCGCACCGGGCGGAGATCCGTCGCCAGCACCGAAACCACGTCGCCGGGAAGTTGCCGCTTCAGGTTTTCCGGCGTGTCGCAGAGCAGCAGGCGGCCCTCGTGCAGCAGGGCGAGGCGGTGGCAGCGTTCGGCCTCGTCGAGGTAGGCGGTGGAGTAAAGGATGGTCACGCCTTCGGCCAGCAGCGAGTAGAGAATGCGCCAGAAGTCGCGCCGCGAAACCGGATCGACGCCGTTGGTGGGCTCGTCGAGCAGCAGTACTTTAGGGGTGTGGATGAGCGCGCAGGAGAGCGCCAACTTCTGCTTCATTCCGCCGGAAAGGTTCCCGGCCAGCCGGTGGCGGAACTCGCTCATGCCGGAAGCGGCCAGCAATCGCGTGGACCGTTCTTCTCGTTCGCGGCGGCGGACGCCGAAGATGTCCGCATAGAAACGGATGTTCTCTTCGACCGTCAGGTCCTCGTAGAGCCCGAACCGCTGCGGCATGTAACTGATGTGGGATTTGACCGGTTCCGGGTCGCTGACCACGTCGAAGCCCGCCACCACTGCCGAACCCTCGTCGGCGTCGAGCACCCCGGCCAGCATCCGGAGTGTAGTGGTTTTGCCGGCGCCGTCGGGCCCGACCAGGCCGAAAATCTCGCCGGCGTTGACGGTAAAGCTTAAGTTGTCCACAACAGCAACATCGGCAAAACGTTTGGTCAGGCCGGAGACGGTAATCGTCGGAGCAGTTTCAGACATCTGTTATTCCTGTTCGGAAGTTTCGCCAACGGTTTCGTCAGCGGCTTTGATTGTTCCGTTGGTTTCAATCACGGCGTCGGCGGGCATGCCGGGCTTGAGTTCCTGGTTCTGGTTTTCGACGTTGATCTTGATGCGATAGACCAGTTTCACCCGCTCCTCATGGGTCTCGATGGTTTTGGGGGTGAACTCCGCCTTCGAGGAGATAAACGAGATGCGCCCTTCATACGTCTTGCCGGGAAAGGTGTCGATGCGCAGGGTGGCCCGCTGTCCCCAGCGGATGCGCCCGAGGTTGGTTTCCGAGATGTAGGCGCGCAGCCAGACGTTATCGAGGTCGCCGAGGGTAAGTATCGGCGAACCCGGTGCCACCACCTCGCCCGCCGCTGCCTGCTTGACCAGCACGACGCCGCTGGTCGGAGCGTGCAACTCGGTCTGCTCCAGCCGGATGCGAGAGAACTTCAGCACCTCGCGGGCGCGCCGGACGTTCGCCCGGGCAATGGCAATCTCCTCTGCGCGTGCACCTTCGGCCAACTGGCTGTGGACCTCGCGCGCGCGGAGCAGCGCCGCCTGGGTGCGGGTGCGGGCGGTCTTGGCCAGGTCGAGTGCCTGCCGGGAGCCGGCGTCTTTTCGGTAGAGCGCCTGGGCGCGTTCCAGGTCGATTTGGCGCTGCTCGACCTCGGCTTCGGCCTCGATTACGGCCTGTTCGGCGGCTTCGATTTCCTGCGGACGGGCCCCGGCCTGCGCCAGGCTGAGTTGAGCCTGGGTAACACGCAGATTGGCTTGGTCGAGCGCCACCTGCTGTCGGTATTCTGCATCATCGAGCCGGGCGAGAAGGTCTCCTTCTTCCACCCACTGGCCCTCTTCCACCAGCAACTCTTCAATCCGTCCGGTCAGCTTGAAGCTGAGCACCGCCTCGGTAGCTTCAATGTTGCCCGAGACGATCAGCGGACCGTTGGCCGCCTCTTCGGAAAACCAGGCCGGGTAGGTGAAGTAAACCACAGCGGCGGCAGCCGCCAGCAGAACAATAGGGATGGCGCGTTTCATGGCGTTGTACTCCTGTGGGCATCGCCCTGTGCGCGGGTGAGTGCGGCGCGGGCGTCCGAGTAGCGCGCCAGGGCAAGGATGGAATTCTCCTGCGCGCGCGCGACCGACTCCTGCGCGTTGGTGACTTCAATGTTGTTGGCTACGCCGGTCTCAAACCGCGTCCGTGCGAGTGCCAGTTCGCGCTCGGCCAGTTCCTGTCCCTTTTGGGCTACCGCCACCTGCGCTTCCGCCGAGTCCAGGTCCATCAACGCCTCGCGCAGTTCCTGCTCCAGTCCCACGCGCAGGTCGGCCAGTTGGTGCTCGATGCGCTGCAACCGGCTTTCTTTCTGGGCGAGTTCGCCGCCACGGTCGCGGTCGAACAGCGTGACCGTCACCGTGCCCTGTATCGTGCCGGTGGTGTCCAGTTCGTTCAGGTTGCGCCCGGTGCTCCCTAAGTCGGCGCGCAGATCGACGCGGGGCAGCTTGCGCGCTTGGATGGACTTTATCTCGCTCAGGGCGGCTTCCCGTTGGGCTTGCAGTGCGAGGTAGTCGGCGCGGCTGGCAAGGGCGTCTGCGAGAGCGTTGGCCAGCTCGGGGCGCGGCTCCGGGTGAAACGCCAGCGGCTCGGCCAGCTCCAGCGGTGTGCCCAGGCTGACTCCAATCGCACGGGCAAGAGACAACAAAGCCCGGCGGTTTTCGTTTTCCGCTTCCAGCAATCGTTGCTGGTTGTTGGCCAGCGAGACTTCGGCGCGGAGCAGGTCCACGCCGGTGGCCACGCCTTCGGCGCGGCGGTCGCGGGCGAGTTGGGTAAGCGCCTCGGCGGTTGTGACACGCGAGCGGGCCGCTTGCGTACGGGCTTCGGTGGACTGCGCGTTCAGGTAGAGCCCGGAAACCAACCGGGTAATCACGCTGCGGGCGTCTTCGTAGGTGAGCCGGGCGGCCTCTTCCTGTTTCCTGCTGGCGCGCCCGAGGCGCAGCGCAGAAAGGTCGAACAACGGCTGTTGGATGGCGACGCGAAAGTCGTAGAGCGAGAACGGATCGACCACGGCAGGAATCCCCGGCGCCTGAATCCCGAAGGCGCGCAGGCTGCGGTTCTGCACCGAGGCTGACGAGGTTCCAATCACCTTGGGCAGCAGCAGGGCACGGGCCCGGCGGCTGGTGGCTTCGGCTTCCGTCAGGTCGTCTCCGGCGAGCAGAACGCGCAGGTTCTGCCGCAGCCCGCGTTCGATGGCGTCGTCCAGGGTGAGCCGGAGCATGAGCCGCCGCGCCGGAGCTTGCGTTTGTACGGTTTCCTGCACGCGTTCTTGTGCCGGGGCAGGGAAGCTGGCAGTGGCAAGCATCAATACCAGCAGGGCGATAAATGTTTTTGATTGCCGGTTCATTT
>CBDUYQ010000065.1:0-6642 GCA_965371475.1 uncultured bacterium | reverse complement strand
AACTCGGATCGGCGGAAGATGCAGACCGCGTCCACATGCACGGGCACATCTTCCAGCGTGGCAAAAGCCTTCTCCCCCAGAACTTTCTCTTCATTGGGATTGACGGGGATAATGCGGTAGCCCTCTTTCTGCAGATACCCGGACACACCATAGCTGGGCCGGTGCGTTTTGGAAGAAAGGCCGACAACGGCAATCACTTTGCAGTTGTCGAGTATGAATTGCACGGGATCGTCCATGGTTATTATTTAGCTCCAATGTGCTGCGGAACACTCTCTTTGAGCGCAGCAAAAGCGGCGAGAGCCTTTTGGTTTTCCTCCGGCGTTCCGACGGTGACGCGCAGCCCGGCAGGCATACCCATAAAGCCCACCGGACGGACAATCACGCCCTTTTGCAGCAGGAACTCCGCCGCCTCACGGGGTTCATGCCCGGTTTCGATATAGAGAAAACTGGTGAAGGACGGCGCCACGGTAAACCCCAGGCCGGTAAAGGCTTCGCGCAGAACCTGCCGCCCCACTCTGGCCGCCTCCAACGAACGACTGACGTGGCTGGCATCATCGAGTGCGGCTTCCGCCGCCGCCAGCGCCAGCCCGGAAAAGTTAAAGGGCGAGCGGATTTTATTCAGCGCGGCAATCACTTCCCGGTGGCCCAGGCCGTACCCGATACGTACGCCGGCGAGACCGTAAACCTTGGAGAAGGTGCGCAGCACAAGGATGTACCGGCCCGCGCGCACATAGTCGAGCGAACGGCTGTAGCCGGGGTCCTCGACGTAATCACAGTAGGCCTCGTCGAGGATTACCAGACAATCCTCCGGGAGCCGGGCCAGGCAGCGGTCAAACTCGGCGGCGGTGAACATCGTCCCGGTGGGATTGTTGGGATTGGCAAAGTACACGATGCGAGTACTGCCGGTAACAGCAGAGGTAATGGCATCGAGATCGAAGGCAAATTCCCTCAGGGGCACTGTCACCACTTCGCCGCCGGCGGCCTGCACGGAAAGCGGGAACATGATGAAAGTTCCCTCGGAGGTCAGCCCCGCCCCGCCCTGCTGGCAATAGACCCGGCAGGCGAGTTGAATCAACTCTGTGGAACCGCACCCGAGGACGATGTTTTCCATCGGGACCTGGTGGCGGGCGGCCAGCTTCTGCCGTAAATAAAACCCGCCGGCATCCGGGTAGCGGTGCGAGTCCGGCAGGCAGGCCCGCATGGCTTCCACAGCCTTCGGGGAGGGACCAAAGGGATTTTCATTGGAAGCCAGTTTGATGGCCGGGATGCCGAGTTCGCGCTCGACTTCCTGGATAGGCTTACCGGGGACGTATGCGTGCAGGTTTTCAATGCAGGGCGGAACCAGTCCCGGCGCAGACTTGTTAGTGGCCATCCCGTTGATTCTCCCTTCTCACCGGGAAAGTTTACCCGATTCCTTTCCTGCCTGTCTGCCGGGGCGGCGGTTTTTTCTTCGCGCGTTTCGGGGCGGCGCCGGAAGCTTCCCGCACCAGCCGGGCGCGTTCCGCCGGTGTCAATTCGCGGAAACCTCCTACCGGCAATTTTGAATCGCGCAGAGAACCCAGTCCGGTGCGGGTCATCTTTTCCACCGGATGCCCGAGCCGGAACAGGAGCGTACGAATCCAGTCCGCTTTGGGGGCTGCGAGCGTTACCTCATACCAGGGATTGGCGCCGCGCCGCACCAAACGCCAGCGCAAAGGTTCGCGCTGGCGGCGGGCCGCCTGCTGACGCAACCGGGTCAGTTCGTCCGGACTCAAACGGCCTTTCAGTTTCAAGGAATACGTTTGGCTCAACCGGCCCCGTAACAATTTGTCGGCAAAGTCGCCGTCGGTGGTCAGCAAAAGCAGGCCATCCACCTCAAAGGGCAGGCGTCCCACCGGAAAGACGCGCTCGCGCACCTTTTTCAAGCTTGCGAATATCGTGAGGCGGCGTTGGGGGTCGTGGCGGGTGCAGACCGTCCCGCGTTTTTTGTTCAGGAGATAATACACTTGTGCTTGCGGGAAGCGTAGCGGCTTGCCTTCCACGGTAATCTTGTCGGTGGCGGGGTCGGCCTTCGTGCCCAGCGCAGTGATGACTTTGCCATTGACACGGACCAAGCCGGCCTGAATCAGGGATTCCGACGCCCGGCGCGAAGCCACACCAGCCCGCGCAATCAATTTCTGTAATCGTTCCTGCATGGGTCACAACCATTGTAACCGCCCTCCGAAGAAACAAGAGCCCGGGAGAGATTCCCGGGCTCAAGGTTTCCTTGGTTAAAAGTTATATCCGGCAGAGAGCTTAGTTCGAATGGCCTCCCTGCTTTTCGCCGTGGCTTCCCTGTTGGGCGCCATCGTGGTCGCCGCCTCCCATTTTCTTCCTATGGGCGGCCTCCATTTCCACGAACTTCCGGTACTGTTCGTCATTAAGGATCTGCTGCATGCGCGTCCGCAGCCCCTCCCTCTGGGCTTGCATTTTGGCGTGCGCGGCCTCCCTATCGGCATGCATGGCCTCCGTATCGGCATGTTTTGCCTTAGAGGCTTCCGCGTCGCCGTGCTGTGCCTTCATCCCTTCCATTCCAGCCTTCCTTTGAGCCCGTACCGCTTCGAACCTGGGCAGGAACTCTGCGAAGACCTTCTCCACCGCCGCCGCCTGCTCGGCGGTAAGATTGAGTTCCGCCTGCAACCTGGCTGCGTGTTCGGACGCATTGGACTGACCGGCATTGTCCCCGGCCACACCAACCAAGGCGCTCAAGCACACCAAAGTTAAAATTACAGCTATTTTCCGTAGCATTATTACCTCTCCATCCCGAACTCTGCCGGGTTGATTGTGAGTAAGCTGTACCACCATACGTAGTCCCCGTCAAGCATGATCGCCATTTCCTAAACGAGCCAGGAGAATACAGCTTTCACTAAAAATTCAGTTGCCGGTGAGTTCAGCAGATGATTCTCCCTCGTCGCTACCATCCGCAGCCGGGGTATCCGGTGCGCTCTCCTCAAGAGTGGTCCCGGTCTCCTCCTCGAAGAGTTCGCCAGCTTCGGCCAGGGCGGAGCGGGCCAGCTCTTCAAACTCCTTTTCGGTGGGCAACTCCTTCAAATCTTTCAGTCCGAATCGCAGGAGGAAGTCTTTGGTGATGCGGTAGAGGATGGGCCGCCCCACGACCTCCTTCCGCCCGGCGATTTCAATCAGGCCTTTCTCCAGCAGCGTGTGGATGGGGCCGGCAGGGTCCACGCCGCGGATGGCCTTGATTTCCGGGGCGGTCACCGGCTGGCGGTAGGCAATCACCGCCAACGACACCAAAGCCTGGTGGGTGAGGCGGAGCGGGGGGCGCTGCGTCCGGACAAAATGACGGACGGCATCGTGGTGCTCCGGCTTGGTGGACATACGGTAGCCGCCGGCCACCTGCCGAATTTCCACGCCGTGCTCCTCGGCCCGGCTGGCCTCGACCAGTTCCTTGAGCGCCTCCACGACTTCTGACTTCTCCGCCCCTTTTAAACCCTTTACAATCGCCTTGACGGTGACGGGCTCTTCCGAGACGTAGATGATACATTCGAGGACGGCTTTGAGTTCTGTTCGTTCCATAGGTTACTCGTACTCGTCGATTTCCTTCGCGGTGTCGTCGCCCATTACCGTATCAAAAAGCCGATGCTTGCGCAGGACGATGGCGCCGAAGAGTTCCTTCTGCACGGCCACGATGGATTCCAGGCGAATCATCTCCAGCAGGGCAAGGAAAAGCGTAATCAAGCCGCGCTTGGTGGGAAACCGCCGGACCAGATCGACCAGCGGCAACGGCTGGTCGGTCCCTGTCAACACCCGGCGTATCTCTTCCATCATTTGGGCGACGGTTATCTCCTCGCGCACGATATCGTAGGTGGCGTCTTCCGGTGGGTGATCGAGAGCGTACTGGAAAGCCTTGACCAGGTCCCAGAGCGAAACCACCATCTCACCCTTTTCGCCGGCAAAGGTTTCAATGTCGGGCGCCGACCAACTGACCGCCTCCACCATCTGTTTCTCGCGCAGCATCTGGGCGGCGTTCTTGAATTTTTCGTGCTCGAGCAACTGCTGGACCAGGTTTCCGCGCGGGTCCTCTTCGATCTCGTCGCCCGTATCCGCCGGGTCGCGCGGCAGCAGCATCTTTGATTTGATGTATACCAGAGTGGAAGCCAGCAGGACGAAGTCCCCGGCGATCTCGACGTCCATCTGCTCCATCCGCTGCAGGGCGTCGTTGTACTGCCGGGTAACCTGCGCAATGGGGATGTCAAAGATGTTGAGTTCCTGCCGGCGAATCAGATCCAGCAGGAGGTCAAGGGGGCCTTCGTAATTTTCCAGGTGAAGAGTGGGCGCGTTCTCCAAGGCCGTTTTGCTCGCTCGTTACTCTTCCAGATCCAGATTCAGGGTGGCCGGCTCCGAGGAGGCCGCCGGGCCTTCGTAGTGTTTCACCTTCGGGACCATGTGCATCGCCAGCCGCACCTGATCGAGGGTCTGCCCGGCTTCCCGCTGTGCCCGCCGGGTTCCCTCGGTCAGAATTTCCCAGACCTGGCCGGGACTGGACTCGTAATGGTGACGGCGTTCCTGCATGGGCGCCAGTACCTGCACCAGGTTTTCCGCCATCTGTTTCTTGCAGTCCACGCAGCCGATTTTCGCCGTGCGGCAGTCCTGCTCGATTTGTGCAGTAGTGTCCGCAGGCGAGTAACGCTGGTGGTAGCTGAACACCGGGCAGACCTCGGGCCGTCCGGGATCTTCCCGCCGGGCGCGCTGCGGGTCAGTGATCATTCCCTTCACCTTCTCCCGGATGTTTTCAGGAGACTCGCCCAACTCAATCATGTTGCCGTAGCTCTTCGACATCTTGCGGCCGTCGAGCCCGGCCAGTTTCGAGATCGGGGTCAACAAGGTTTCCGGTTCCGGAAAGACCGAAAAATACTCGAGTGGGACGCCCGCGGCCAGGAGTTCCTCCCGCGCATGCCCGGGGGAGTGGCCCTCCATTTCTGTCTGCCAGCCGAGGAGCCCCTGGCGCGCCTGGTCATGGAAGTTGGCACCCTTGATTCCGGTCAGGTCCTGCATCTGCTTGCTGGCCTTCTCATCCTGGAAGAGGCTGTCCTGCGGGTAGAGGTAGTAGGAGTTGAAACGGCGGGCAATCTCGCGGGTGAGTTCAACGTGGGCGGCCTGGTCCTCCCCGACGGGAACGTAGTGCGCACGGTAGATGAGAATATCAGCCGCCTGCAGCACCGGATAGCCCAGGAAGCCGTAGTTGTTGAGGTCCTTGTCGCGAATGTTGTCGCGCTGCTCCTTGTAGCTGGGCACACGTTCGAGCCAACCCAGCGGAGTAATCATCGAGAGGAGCAGATTGAGTTCGGCGTGCTCCAGAATGTGCGACTGCACAAAGAAGGTCGATTTTTCCGGGTCGAGCCCGACCGCCAGCCAATCCACAATCATCTGAAAGGTAGAGTCGGTCAGTCCGCGGGTGTCGGCGTAGTCGGTGGTGAGCGCGTGCCAGTCGGCGATAAAAAAGAAGCACTGGTACTGCTCCTGCAGCTTGACCCAGTTTTCCAGCGCGCCGACCAGGTGGCCCAGATGCATCCGCCCGGTGGGGCGCATACCGCTCAGGACGCGCTTTTTCTCAGCCATGGGAAGGGTTCCTTTGCTTGCCGGTGCCGACCATCGGGAACTCATAGTAGCACAGCCGCAGGAGTCACGGCGGGTGTTGGGAGCGGAAAAACGGGGCCGGTGCTATAATTTTTCTTTGAGAGGGTCACTGTGAGTTCACTCTGGTTGTGGGTTGCACTGGTTTGCTATTCGTCGGGACTGGCACACGCTTTGGCCACGGTGGTGCGGCAGAAGCGGACGTGGTTCCGGCCTGCCATGGCCTCTATCGGCTTCGGATTTACGTTCCACGTTGTCTCTCTGGTGGAACTCTGGGTGGAAGCCGGACGGTTTCCCATTACGAACATCGCCGCCGCCACCTCCCTGTTCGCCCTGCTGATAACCGGTGGGTTCCTGTGGGCCTACCGCCGCTACCACATGCAGTCGCTGAGCGTCTTTGTCTTCCCCGTGGTGTTCGTGATGACGCTGATGGCGGCGGAGGCGGACGCCCCGCTGGAAATTTCCACTCCCGTCTTACAGGCCGCCTGGGTTCCGGCACATGTCCTTCTGACACTGTCGGGCTATACCGCGCTGCTGCTGAGTTTTCTGGCCGGGGTGATGTACATTATCCAGGAACGTGAACTGAAAGGTAAAAACCCGCACGCGTTTTACTACCGGCTACCGCCGCTTGATGCGGTGGACCAGTTGGGCCTGCGCGCACTGGCCATCGGCTTTCCGCTGGTGACGGCGGGCATCATCATCGGCGCCATCGGCGCGGCGGGAACCTGGGGGCCCGGGTGGGTGGAGGACCCGAAGGTCATCCTCTCGTTTCTCTTCTGGCTAGTTTACCTGCTGCTGGTCTTCTCGCGGGTAAGCGCGGGCTGGCGCGGGCGTCGGGCGGCCCTGTTTACTATTTTCACGCTGATGATGGCTCTGGCCACCTGGGGCGCGAACTATATGAGTTCACACCATGCATACCTGGGACACTAACCAAAGGACGGAACCGAACGGATGCGACTGAGTCTCGTCGGCCTGAGCCACCACACCGCGCCGGTTGAGGTGCGGGAGCGGCTCGACTTCCCGGAAAAA
>CBDUYQ010000064.1:0-6644 GCA_965371475.1 uncultured bacterium | reverse complement strand
TACCTTCGAACTCGGCTCCGCAACCGCATAGTCCGGCTCTGCCGTTACCAATAACCAGAACGTCTGGTAAGGCGTGGTGACATTGATGCTGATAGGCCGGTTACCTTTGAAGGTAATCTCACCGAGGTTTAAGGCCTTCCCGTCTATCGACACGGCCCACATAACATAGGTGAGAAAATCTTTGCCGAATCGGGTCGCCGGTTGCAACCCGGAGATAGACCGGCGGTTGATGTCAATTTCCAGGAACCCGGGGCGGCTTTCGACTTTGAGTTTGATGCGGGCATCCGGGGCGAGTTGCGTACCTTGCATCCGCACCTCGATCGAACCCGTATTGTGACGGTAGCTTAATATCTGGCCGTTTTTCTCCTGGATCGTAATGGTCTTAATGGCGCTGGATTTCTTCGCACTGCCACGCTGCGCGCCGTACAGGGGAAATACAATTACGGCCAGAGCCAGACAAACACACACACGCAGAACTCGCCCGGACCTTCCCGGCATGAAACCCTCCCTGATGATGCCGCTTGTCCCGACCACCGTTCTACCCATGCAATGGCGGTATTATAGCGGTATTCCGGCCCGCTTGCCAGCCGGTAGTCAAAATAGGGGAAACGGATACGCACCGGGGAGGTCCGGCACAAGTACACACGGGGAGCAACGCCCCGGGTATAGGTGTTTGCCCGATTGGCCTAACGGTTTCGCTTACCCCGGCTGGCCTTGCTTGCCTTCCCGGAACGGAAGCTCCGGGAAGGGCCGGCTGACCGGCTGGGACGGCTTGCCCGGCTGGACCGAGAAGACGAGCGGCTCCGCCCTGCCGAGGCTGTCCGGCCTGCCGAACGCGACCGGCTCGCAGAAGAAGCATTGGACGGACTCCGGCGGGAAGCCGAACGCGCCGGCCGGGAAGACCTTGTCTTCGACTTCGCCTGGGCGGGCCGTGTCTGTTTCGGAGCCTTGCGGACACGACTGGAACTTCCCTCCCGGGAGCGTTCTTTTGACTGAACTACACGCCGGGGCGAAGACCGCCGCGTATTCCCATCCGTGGCCTTGTCCGAGCGCCGGGTTGGCGCTGTCCGTGTACTGCCTGGTGAAGTACGCCGCGCAGTCCCCCGCTCGGCCAGCCGCCTCACTGTCTCCCGCCGACGGTCGCCGTCACGTTCGGAAACTGTCCGACGGTAATCAGATTGTCTTTCCGTCCGGGGGGTAACCCGTGTACGGCTCCGTTCCGCCTGCCGCCGCAAAATTTCCTCGCGGCGCCTCGACGTCTGGTCCGGCCTGTTCCGGCGCTGCTGGTCAGTATTCCGTACCCGGGCACGTTCACCTTCCCGGCGGAAGCGGTCCCGCGTACGGTCTCCTTCACCGCGGCGGCGGCGAGTCCCAACACGATCACCATCATCACCAAACGTACCCCTTCCGCCGTTTTGAGCCACAGTGCCGTCATGCCGATCCCGCCGGTGCGTACGGCGGTCTGTGCGCCGATGACTGTCGCGGCGGCTATAGTGGCGGTGGTGCCGCCGGGCGCCATAACTATAGGGCCAGTAGCCACCCGCAAACACAGGGTAGTAACCGCTGTAGTAACCGGGGTAGTAGTGACCGTATGAGTGGTACCCGAACCCAATACCCCAGAAGGAGAAATATGAGTGGTGGTGCCCAAAATGTATGCTCACCAGAGGACCATAACTACTGTAGTAGGGGCAGTAGCCGTAGCGGTGAGAATGACCGTAGTGGTAATTGCTGTAATAAGGGCTGCTGGCCACCCGCACGCCCCAGCGGCGCGCCCGCCGGGCATTCTGGACCGCTTCGTCGCGGTCTTGGTTCCACTCATCCCAGCCATCAGCTTCGCTGGCAGGACCGAGTGCCACCTGAGAAGAGGCGGCGTCCCATTCGAGCTGGCGGCCTTCTTTGAGTTCCAACACGTCGTCGGGCGTTTCCACTTCAACCTTGCCGTCGAGGACCTTTACGCGGCCGCCCTGGTCGGTCAGGTCGATGCGGACTTTGGCATTCTTCAAGACAGTAACGGAAAAGTAGGGCGTAACAATCTGAAAGGTGTCGTACTTCTTGAGCTTTGCAGAAAAGGTTGCCGTGCCTTCCCGCAGCGTCAACCGGGTAAGGCGGCTGCCGTCGTCGCGCAGCACCAATTCAGAGAGGTCCAGCCGGGAGCTTTCGGCGAGACGGGCCAGTAACTCGTTTTCAAACTCAATCTCCACGACGCCGTCCTGGGTTTCCACCAGTGCGCCGTGCGCGAGCGGCAGATAGTTCTTCACGCGGACGGGCTGCGTGGAGGAGCCTTGCGTGACCAGGACATCCCCGCCGACGTAGCTGACCTGAACGATGCGGACGTTGCTATCCGCCGCGAGGATAGTGGGGAGGCCCAAAAGGGCGATAAGGAGTAACGGGCTTAACACCCGAAGCCGTGAGAAGCTAGTCGTGGTGGTCATGGACTTAACCTCCTTTTTCCTTCTATCTACCTACTCAAATGGGATGTTCCCGCCCGCCATCGGGTTGTACTCTAACTTATAACCCCTGATTTATCAAACAGTTTACTGCCTTTCCATCGACTCTTTTAAGCCCTCTTGCCCGACTACCGCCTGTAGGTATGAAACGCCAGCGCCAGCAGGGTCTTCTGCTCAATCTTGTGGGCCTTGGCCGAACCGGTGGCCGGGCTGCCCGAAGCGGAGCGTTTGACTGAGCGCACCGGACGGCCTCCGGCCACACGGTGGATTAACGGGTCAACGTAGGTGTACGCCCCCATGTTGGCGGGTTCCTCCTGCACCCAGACAATCTCCCGCGCCGAGGTGTGCCGGGCGAACTCCCGCTCCAGAAAGGCTTCCGGGAAGGGGTAGAGCTGTTCGAGAAAAACAATCGCTGTGCCGGTATCACCCAGCCGCTTGCGTTCGCGTCTGAGTTCGTGGCCGACCTTGCCGGTGCAGACCAGAACGCGGTCGGCGTTTTCTATCTCTTTCTCGGGCAGAACCGGGAAGAACCGCTCGCGGGAGAACTCTTCAATCGGCGAGGCGGCGTCCGGGTGTCGCAGCATGCTCTTGGGCGTAAAGACAATCAGCGGCTTGCGCCACGGCCGCAGCGCCTGCCGCCGCAACAGGTGAAAGTACTGCGCCGCGGTCGAAGGCTGGCAGACCTGGATGTTGTCCTCGCCGGCGAGTTGCAGGAAGCGTTCGATGCGCGCGCTGGAGTGCTCCGGCCCCTGGCCCTCGTAACCGTGCGGCAGCAGCAGCACCAGCCCGGAAAGCAATCCCCACTTGTCCTCGCCCGCGCTGATGAACTGGTCAATGATGGCTTGCGCGGTATTAAAGAAGTCGCCGAACTGCGCCTCCCACAGCACCAGCGCGTCCGGGTAGTCGCGGCTGTAACCGTACTCGAAGCCCAGCACCGCCTCTTCTGACAACGGCGAGTCATAGATTTGAAAACGGGCCTGCGCCTCGCTTAAGGCAGCCAGCGGGACGTATTCGCCTTCCGTTTCCGTGTCAATCAGAACGGCGTGGCGATGGTTGAAGGTCCCGCGGCGGCTGTCCTGCCCGCTGAACCGCACCGGCGTATGGTTGAGCAGTAGTGACCCAAAGGCGAGCGCCTCGGCGAATCCATAGTCCACCGGCTGCTCACCGCGCCCCATCCTGGCGCGCTGCTCCAGTAGTTTTTTGATCTTGGGGTGAATCGAAAATCTTTCCGGGTAGCTGGTGAGCTTCGTCGTTAGCGCCGCCAGCTCTTCCCGAGGCACACCGGTGTCCACTTCGTACTTCGGTTTGTAGGGGCCGCCCACGAAGCTGTCCCAGTAGGTGGGCATCTTGCGCAGCAGCGGCGCCTGCTCCAACTCTTTGGCTCGCTTCTGCCCCTCTTCGTACTCAGCACGGACCCTCTCGACTACCGGCGCCGGATCCACAGCAATCTTTTCCGCATAGATTTGCCAGAGCCGTGGGTGGTCCTTAATCTTGCCGTAAAGCAAAGGTTGCGTGATGGTGGGGTCATCCACTTCACTGTGGCCGTAACGGCGGAAGCCAATCAAATCCACAACCACATCGCTCCAGAACTGGTAACGGTAGTCCATCGCCAGCCGGGCCACCCGCGACACCTCTTCCGGGTCCTCGCCGTTGACATGGAAGATAGGGATGGGCGAACGCTTGGCGGCGTCGGAAGCAAAGCGGGTGCTGTGCAAATCCTTGGGGCGGGTGGTGTAGCCAATCAAATTGTTGACGATGACGTGTACCGCGCCGCCGACATGATAGCCGGGCAACTCGCTCAGGTTGAGCGTCTCGTGCCAGACACCCTGCCCGGCAAAGGCGGCGTCGCCGTGCAAAACAACCGGCACGACATACCGCCAGGCGTCTTCTCCCATGCGGTCCTGTTTGGCGCGGGCACGACCCAGCGCCACCGGGTCCACCGCCTCCAGGTGGCTGGGGTTGGAAACCATGTGGATGCGGACCGCGCCCCCTTTGCGCGTGGTGTAATTGCCGGTAGCACCGATGTGGTACTTGACGTCGCCGCTGCCGAGTACGCTGCGCGGGTCCACATCCTCGAACCCGGCAAAGATATCGACGGAGTCCTTGCCGAGGATGTGCGCCATGACGTTGAGCCGCCCGCGGTGACTCATGGCCACGACCGCCTGCTCGGCTTCCTGGTCCGAGGCGGTGGCGAGGAGTTCGTCCAGCAGAGGAATCAGCGCGGTGACGCCTTCCAGCGAGAACCGCTTGGCTCCGAGATATCGGGTGTGCAGCACCTGTTCGAATACGTCCGCCCGTACCAGCCTTTCCAGCATGTACTCAGGTGACGGAAGATCGCCCCCCTCTGCCTGCGGGTCAGATTCGAGGCGTTCCTGAATCCAGCGGCGGCGCGCCGGGTCGGGGATGTGCATGAACTCGGCGGCAACCGTACCGCAGTAGAAACCGCGGGCCTGCTCCGCCGCCTTGCCGGTGACTTCCAGCTCCGGGTGCGGCGCCGGGGCCAGAAAACCCAGCGGGTCGAGGTCTGCCTGCAGATAGCCCCAGCGCCGGAAGGCGTCGAGAACAGAATCTTTTTGGGAAGCTTTGCCCGCCATCACCTCCCAGTATATCGCCTCCCGCCTATTCCGCCAGTTAGGAAACTAAATCGGGGAGAATTCATCTAAACTCACAATAGAGAAGTAACTGAGGTGCTTATATGGAAATCTTGTGGCGGGACATTCGGTATGGAGTTCGTACGCTGGCGGGCAACCCCGGCTTTGCGCTGGTGGCAGTCATCGTGCTGGCGCTGGGCATCGGAGCCAACACGGCTATCTTCAGCGTGGTCAACGGCGTCCTGTTGCAACCGCTCCCCTACAAAAACCCCGGCCGGCTGGTGATGCTCTGGGGAACTGACCCGGCACGGCACGATGGCGTCAACCCCGTATCCTATCCCGACCTGCTCGACTGGCAGGCGCAGAACGAAAGTTTCGAATCACTGGCCGCGCTCTTCACCAACCCCAACTTCGACGTCAACCTGACCGGGGGCGCAAAACCCGAGCGCGTTCCCGTGGTGCGGGTCACGCCGGGCTACTTTGAAACTTTGGGCGCCACTCCGGTGGCAGGCCGCCCCTTCCTGCCGGAGGAGGACGAAGTAGGCCGTCACCGCGTTGCTATGCTGAGCTACAACCTCTGGCAACGCCGCTTCGACGCCGACCCCGCACTGGTCGGCCAGCCGGTGTACGTCAATGGATTCCCTTATGAGGTGGTGGGGGTGCTGCCCAAAGATTTTCGCCCGCTGGGTTCGCTGGCTCTGGGGGAGGAGGTCGAACTCTGGCGGCCGGTGGCCGGACGGAAAGATGCCCGCTACACCCGCGGAAACCGCTTTCTTCAGGTCGTGGGCAGGCTTAAAGCCGGTGTCACCCTTAAGCAGGCTCAAACCGAAATGTCAACGATAGCCGGGCGGCTGGCAGAAGAATATCCCGACACCAACGAGGGCCGGGGCATCAACCTGGTCTCGTTGCACCAACAGGTGGTCTCCGACACCCGTCCCGCGCTGCTGATTCTGCTGGGCGCGGTCGGCCTTGTCCTGCTGATTGCCTGCGCCAACGTCGCCAACCTGTTGCTGGCCCGCGCCGCAAGCCGGCAAAAAGAGATGGCCATCCGGACGGCGCTGGGAGCGGGACAAGGACGGTTAATACGGCAGTTGATTACCGAGAGCGTATTGCTTTCAGGCGTGAGCGGAGCCGCGGGGCTACTGCTGGCCTATGCCGGCATTCAACTCGTTACCGTTTTCAGCCCGGGAAATATCCCGCGCCTCGAAGAAATTACCATTGACGGCTGGGTGCTCACCTTCGCCTTTGCCCTTTCCCTGCTGACCGGCATTCTCTTCGGCCTGGTTCCGGCCCTGCAAGGTTCCCGGCCGGATTTGCAGGAAGCGCTCAAGCAGGGCGGCCGTCAGTCCGCCAGCGAAATGGGGTCTCGCCTGCGCAACGCATTGGTTGTTTCCGAAGTCGCCTTGGCCTTACTGCTTTTGGTGGGAGCCGGTCTGCTGATGCGCAGTTTTGGGGAACTCCTGCGGGTGGACCTGGGGTTCAAACCGGAAAATGTTTTGACCGTGCAACTCGAACTTCCCATGGGACAGGGCATGCCCTACGCCAATCAGCCTGAACGCACGGCCTTCTACCAGCAACTGCTGGAACGCCTCCGCGTTCTGCCCGG
>CBDUYQ010000063.1:0-6655 GCA_965371475.1 uncultured bacterium | reverse complement strand
CCGAGGGTAAGGATTACCATCCCCTTGTAGGCCACGGGGCTGCACGAGTACCCCCGCCGCCAGTTCGAGCCAAACTCTTCATAGAGGTTGTGCGACCAGAGGACCTTGCCGGTGGTTTTGTCGAGCGCGAGGAAGCTCCCCATGGCGCCGGTGGCAAAAACCCGGCTGCCGACAACCAGTGGCGTCGAATGCGGACCGGGGCCGTACTCCAACTGCATTTTTGGCAGAGACCGTGCCTCGTAGGTGTGCTCCCAGAGGGTTTCCCCGCTGGCGGCATCGAGCGCCACCACCGTCTCTTCCTCACCGTTGCGATAAAGTGTATAGAGACGGCCGCCTTCGACGGCCATTGAGGAGTAGCCTTCGCCCAGCGAGCGGTTCCAGAGTTCCTTTGGGCCTTCCGCCGGCCAGGTATCGGCCAGCCCTTTCGCCCCGGAGGTGAAGTTGCGTTTCGTGCCGCCCCACTGCGGCCAGTCTTCGGCGGCCACCGAGAGGGCCAGCAACCCTCCCAGAATTGTTATTGCGAAAAGTATGAAAACGGTCTTTAGTGTGCGTCGATCCACGGAAACCCCCAAGTGCTAAAATTTACTCTGTCCGTAAGACGGGAAGCAGCGGCGCCCGGAGTACAACCCGCACGGCGAGCAGCGAGGCTGCCAGCCCCGTCACCAAAACCGCCAGCAAAAGCCCCCCCAGAGAAAGCACCGGAGGAACGCCGCCCCGCGAGAGCAGCGCGGGCGCTATTGCCAGCAAAGCCGATACTACGCCGGAAACCAGCCCGGCGGCAAGCAGGAGGGCGTTTTCCGCCAGCACCAGAAAGGCGAGGTCGGCGGGGCGGAAGCCGACGGCGCGCAGCAGGGCGAGTTCGCGGCGGCGCTCGAGCACGTTGCGGAGAAGTACGGCGGCCAGCCCGACGGTGCCGAGCAGCAGTCCCAGTCCGCCCAGGGCCTGAAACGTGGAGAGGTAAGTATTCTCTACGCGGTGGAAGGTGGCCAGCCGTTCGCCCGTTGTGGTGATGTCAAACCCGGAGTCGGAGAGGCTGGCTTCGAGGACCTCCGTCACCTGCCCGGCGGTTTCCGGCGGAGTTTCCAGCAGGAAGAACCGGAAGCCCTGCTCGTGCGGGAACACCTGTAAAAAATTCTCTTGCGAGATCAGCAGTTCACTCTGGAAGATGCTGTCGGCCAGCGCGGCCACCATGCGGAAGCGAACCTGCTCGCCACTGTGCCGGGTGAGGACGAAGTCTTCCCCCAGGCCGAGGTGGAGGATGTAGGTCATCGAGTTGGC
Source organism: uncultured bacterium (assembly GCA_965371475.1). Lineage (GTDB taxonomy): Bacteria > Acidobacteriota > Terriglobia > Acidiferrales > 2-02-FULL-67-57 > CBDUYQ01. Next base: position 5,377 of record CBDUYQ010000063.1, on the reverse strand, counting down.
ATCGGCAACCGCCGGAATCGCGCCGTCGGGAAATTCCCGTTCGAGCAGCCGCCAGGGGTTATCCCGTTCCTCGGGTGTCTCGGCCATCGAACCCTGAAAGGCGAAGCGCGGGCTTTGGTGGAACGCCGGCGGGACGGCCAGCACTTTCGGGTCGCGCGGCTGGTAGAGGTTCAGACAACTGGTGTCTTCGCCGGGCCGCAGGCGGAAGGAGGTGAACCGGACATCCTGGAGCAAATCCAGGTTGTTGTCGGAGAGGTTCAGCTGTTCCTTTCCCTCCGGGGTGTTGGGGTCGAAGGCAAGCGGCAGCAATGTTTCGGCCAGCAGAGGGTACCCCCCGGTCCCGGAGGCGGGGTCGAGCGAGGGGGCGGAGTCGTTGTGCCGGAAAGAGTCCACGGCCACAACAATAAAAGTGGAGGAGGCAATCAGGGCAATGCAGAGCAGACTTCGCCCCGGCCGCCACGAAGCGTTGCGGAAGCCCAGTCGCGCCAGCCCCGCGTAACCTTTTCCGGCCAGCAACTTGTGCTGCCTGCCGGAAAGCCAAACTGCCTGAAAACTCATCAAGGAAATCAGCAGCAGGGTTCCTGAGCCAAAGAAACCCGCCACTTGATTGAGCCAGCCCGCCCAGCTTGCCACCAGTAGCGCGAGGGCCAGGAGGGCGGATGCCGGGCCCAGAAGTTTGACGGTGGTTGTATGAGACGCCGCGGTCAAGAGAGGTTGCAGAGAGCCGGCCAGCAGGTTGCGCGTAGAAAGTGGTCGCAGGCTCCGGAGCGTCCAGGAGATGGTCAGCAGGGCGGCGAATACGCCCGCGATGCCCCCCAGCGCCAGCGTACTGAAGGATACCTGAAGGGTAAGGAAGGTGGTGCCTACCGCGTCCACCCACCAGGTGCGCAGCCCGTACATCATCAGGCCGCTGTAGGTGATAGCCCCTGCCAACCCGGCTACACTCCCGAGGAGCGAAAGCAGAAACCCTTCGGTCAGGAACAGCCGTGCAACCTGCTCGCGCGGAAACCCGACCGCCTGCAACAGTCCAATTTCGCGCAAGCGCTGCTCGACGCCGAGCTTGAAGAAGAGCCCGGTAATCAGTAGCGCCGACACCACAAGAAAGAAACTGAAGTAGAAGAAGTATTCGCCGAAGTTGACCGCGCCGCGCGAGGCGGTGGTCCCTTCGGCGCGCGCCGGGTAGATGGTGAAGCCCGCCTGTTCGGGGCGGAGCGCCTCCCGCAAATTTTTTTGATACGCCGCCATCGCTTTCGGCAGCGGTGCGTCTTCCGGCGGGGTAAAGCGGATGCCGGTGATTTGCCCGTAGCGGGAGCGCCAGAGGTCCTGCCCGGCCCGGAGAGGAACAAACGCCTTGGGCGCGGCGCGGTAGCGGTTCCAGTAGGCCTCGTCTTTGGGGCGGACGCGCTGCAAGTCAATGGGGAAAGGCGGGTCCCAGTCGCCCACCGTGTCGGCGTCGGTGATGCCGGGGTAGTCGGGCGCCAGGTCTTTGTCGATGGCGAACCCGCGCATGGAAATAATTCCGCGCAGTTCAAACTTCGCGGTTTCGGTCCTGAGGCGGCCGCCGTCTTCCCATATGTAGTATTCCAGCTCCACCACCATACCGGGGCGGGCGCGGAGGTCGCTGGCGGCCCATTGGTTCAGCCAGAGCGGAGGCAGTTGGGTGTTTTCTCCGGGTGAAAAAGAGAAGTAGTCCGGCACCGGGTCAATCGCCGTGACCAGGGAATAAGGAATTTCCCGCTTGCCGACGCGGATGGTTGTCGCCAGGTAACTGTAATGGGAAGTCGCCGCCAGCCCCTGATCTTCTGCCACCGTGCGTGCGGCTTCGGCCAGCGGGTCTTCTATCAGGAGTTTCTCGCTCAGGAGAGAAAAGCCGCGGCCGCCGTCCAGCGGAGAAATTTGCAGTCCGTAATCTTCGAGCGTAGCGGCGCTTTGCAGGGCGGCGGCAAGTTGTTCGGCTTCGTTTTCCCTTGCCGCCGGTCCCTTCGCGGAGACAATCACGGCGTTGACCTTAGCCTCCTGCTGCAAGTCTCTTTGCAGTTGCTTGAGCGGGAGGAAAACCGCGCGCACCGCTCCCTGCGTGGGGCGGAGCGAGAATTCACCCAGCTCCTGCGCGGAAAGGATGCCGCCTACGGTGAACCGCATGGAGCGGCCCAAGTCGTCTTTGCGTCCGTGGAGGGAGTCGGCGGGGACATCCGACGGTTTCTGGACGCGAACCAGCAAGGTGTCGCCGGGAGCTGCGGCGAACTCTTCCGCCAGGCTGGCACTGACCAGCAAGGTCCGGCCCTGCAGGGTATCGCTTCTGCTTGGGCGCCCATGGAACTGCCAGAAGCGGTCGTCGACGCCATAGACCTGAATGTTGGATCCGCGCCGTCCGCTCTTCTCGTGCGTAACCAGACCTTCGAGGGTGATAAGTGGAGCGGTGGCATCGAGGCTGGCCGGGAAATCACTGTGGTGTTGCAGCCGTTCGGCCAGGTCTTCCGGGAACAGGCTGTCGGCGGCAATCACATAGGAGGTTTGGCCCAGCCGGAGAAGAAACAGGTTGCGCAGGCTCACCCGGACCGAGTCGCCCACCAGCAGCGCGCCAGTCAGCACCGCTACGGTGACGGCCACACCCAGCAAGACGGCCAGGTTGGTCCGCCAGTAGTGGGTGAGGCTCGACCGGAGGTATTTGCTGGAGCGCATGGGTCTGTTGGTTCCTTACGGCTCTGAATTCCCTCCCCGCCACCGCAACAGGAAATTCCGGAAGTCGGAGATTTCCAGCATGTCTTCCCCGCGGAAGCGGATGGAGTGCGACCCGGTGCGTTCGACGATGCGAAGGTAGGCGGCGATTTCCGCGGGGAGGTAGTGCTTGAAGCTGACGTCGAGGGTAATCGGGGTGGATAGCTTGTAAGGTTTGAAGTCGCCGAGCCGGGCCAGCGCGGCTTTGACCTTCTGCCCGATTAATGCATAGGCGGCTTCCGGGGTCAGCGTACTGGCGGAGTGGAAGCCGAGGCTTCGTTTTACTTCTGCGCCCTCGATGTTGCCGACCAGTGAACGAACTTCGGCGATGACGGCGTCGTCGCCGGAGATCATCACCACCGGCACGCCGAAGTGCCCGGCGATAGCGGCATTGAAGGCGCCTTCTGTCACCGGGGTGCCGTTGAGTTTGACGCTGGTCAGACGCGCGCTCGAAAAGGTGTGCGCGCGGACGCCTTCCGGGTTATTGGTGGAGGAGTGGTACCCGATGAAGATAACGGCGTCGAAGGTTTCGTCGATGCCCGCCATCATCGCAAGGCGGCGCGGCCAGGAGCGGATGACCCGGACGTCTTTGGGAAACATTTCAATCAGCAGGTTCTCGCCGTTGCCGTGCGAGTCGCTTACCAGAATTTCCGTGGCCCCGGCATCTTTGGCGGCCTGCACGGCGGCCAGCGCCTCGCGGGTCATAAACTCGCGGAAGCGGCTGTATTCAAACCCGCTGGGGCCGAGCTGGTCGCCGGTGACCGCGCCGACCGTGCCTTCCATATCGACCGAGATATAGACCTTGAGGCCGTTGGTTTGCTGTGCGGTGGCGGTCAGGCCGGCGGCAAGGGAAATTAGAAGAAGAAAGCAAGTGGAACTCCAGTGAGATTTCATCCGTGTACCTCCCGTTAAGTTTGATGCAGATGCCGGTCGCGCAGGTTGAATTGCCGGGGTAGGCGGTTTGCCAGCTCCGGGTTGTGGGTGACCATAATGAGAATGGTTTGCTGTTGCTGGTGCAGGCCGAGCAGCAATGAGATGACGGATTCCGCCGCTTCGCGGTCGAGGCTGCCTGTAGGCTCGTCACAGAGCAGCAGGGTGGGTTGGCGAATCAGGGCGCGGGCCAGCGCCACGCGCTGTTTTTCTCCGCCGGAGAGTTCCGCCGGGCGGTGCTCTTCGCGTTCGCTCAAACCGACGTGCGCCAGCAGTTCGTGGGCGCGGGCGGAAAAGTCCTCCTCTTCATGTTTTTCCTGGGCTACCAGCGTGGGGGTGAGGACGTTTTCGAGCACTGTGCATTGCGGCAGCAGATAGTGGTCCTGAAATACGAAACCGATCTGCTGGTTGCGGAAGGCGGCCAGCTCGTCTTCCGGTAACTCGAAGGGGTTGCGGCCGTCGAGGGAAACCTTGCCGGCGGTGGGCGGCTCCAGCCCGCCCAGGATGTAGAGCAGAGTGCTTTTGCCGCTGCCCGAAGGGCCCATGATTGAGGCTGCCTCGCCGTTATTGAGAGTGAACGACACGCCGGAGAGAATCGGCAGTGCCCCTAGCGGGGTGGGGAACTCTTTGCTCAGGTTGGAAACTGCCAGCACGTTTATTTTCTCTCCTCCTACCCCGTTACTTACGGCCGCGCGGTTACGGCTGCAGGTTCGGTGGCGGTAGCGTTCACCAATCCGTTGTAAACCTCCAGCGCCCGGGCGGCTTCCCGTTCCACATTATAGTAGGCGCGCACACCCTCGGCGGCCTTGCGTCCGAGTTCCCGGGCGTGTGCGGGGTCTTCCCGCAGGGACAGGATACCTCTGGCCAGACTTTCGGTGTCATCCGGTTCGACCAGCAGGCCGCCGCCGGTCTTTTCTATGATTTCCGGAAAGGCGCCGTGGCGGGGTTGCACCACGGGCACACCGCAGGCCATCGCTTCCAGCAGAAAGAGCCCTTTGGGTTCGGCGTAGTCGCTGGGGACGGAAAGGACATCGAGCCCCTGGAGAAACTGAATTTTCTGATTGCGGTCGAGCACACCGCGATAATGGAACTCACCGCCCAGCCCCCAGCCCTCCATGTCACGTTGCAGACGGTGCAGGTAACTTTTGTATTCCGGGCCGAGGTACCCGGCGACTTCGAGGTGCGCTTGGGGCAGGCCGAGTTCCTGCCGGAGAAACCGGTAAGCTTCGCAGAGGTTGTGCAGGCCTTTTTCCGGCGTAATGCGGGCGAAGTAACCGATGGTGAACGGGTCCGTTTTATTGCGCGGCTGGGCGGCGTAGCCTTGCAGGTTGATGCCCAGCGGCACGACGTGAATTTTTTCCGGCGGAATGCGGAGGTAGTCCGCCATGTAGTTGGCGTAGTAGTCACTGACCGCCAGAAAGGCATCGACATCCTGCACGTGTGCCCGGATCAGTTCGAGCGCCTGAGAGCGGTAGGGTTCCTGCAAGCCGTCGAGGAAGAGGTCTTCGCCCTGCAGGGTGCAGCAGACCGGACAACCCAGAGCTTTTTTGAGCGGCGCGGCCAGGGGAATTAACAGCGTGAAGGGCAGGTTGACGACATCGGGGGAGGGCTGGCTGCGGAGCCATTCGAGCAGCTTGCCGAACTCTTTGGTTTGGTGGCCGTCCTCGCCCCGGAGCATGGAAACGGTGAGCGCACCGAGCTGCCTGGGGTTGTTGCGGATGGCCAGCCG
>CBDUYQ010000062.1:0-6675 GCA_965371475.1 uncultured bacterium | reverse complement strand
TACCTGAAGCGAATCGCCCCCGGCTGCCCGGTAGTTGTGGTCGATGGCGGCAGCAGCGACGGGACGGCGGGCATCGCCCGGCAATTTTATCCTACTGAGACGGTGATGCACCCGGACCGCGGCCTCCAGATGAACCTGGGCGCGGTCGTACTGGATTCCGATGTACTGCTCTTCCTCCACGCCGATACCCGCCTGCCCGAAAATTTCCTCGCGCAGATGGAAGAGGCGTTGCGCGACCCGCAAACCACCGCCGGTTGCTTTCGGATGAAGTTCGACTATCCGAGTCCGTGGCTGTGGTTCTATACCTTCTGGACGCGGTTCCGGGGGCGCTATCTGCACTTTGGCGATCAGGCGTTCTTTGTGCGGCGCGAGCTTTTTAGCTCCCTCGGCGGCTTCCGCGAACAATCCTTCATGGAAGACGTGGACTTCCTCGCCCGCCTGCGCCGCGAGCAGAGGAAAAACGGCGAGCGCTTCCGGGTAATTGCAGAGCCGGTGGTGACTTCCGCGCGCCGCTTCCGCCGCTACGGCATCGTCCGCCAGCAGTTTCTGAATATCATTCTGGTGACGTTGTTTGAGTTGGGCGTCCCGCCCCGTTGGCTGGCCAGCATCTATCCCCCCACCCGCTAAAAGCGCCAGAGGTAAGAAAACTTCATAAAGAACTGGTGGGCGTCGTTGATGTAACGGCGCTGGGGGCGAAGGATAGAGGTGTCGCCGCCGGGATCGGTGACCAGCGTGAGGTTGGGGTCGAGGTTCTGCGCGTTTGAGTTATACCCGATAAAAAGCGCGGTGCCGGGGTTGATCAGGTAGGTAATCAGAAAGTCGGCGTTAATGTTCTTGGTTGTCTTAAGCTCGGTTCTGTCCGGGTTGGCCAGGACCGAGTTGTACTGCAGGATAGCGCGCAGGGAAAGCTCTTTGGTGAACTGCCAGTTCCAGTTGGAGCGGGCGATGTGGTTGTTGAAAATGCTCTCGCCGTCGCCGCGGTCGGTGAAGCGCGAGAGGATATAAGTATTCTCAATGCGGAGCGGAGTCAGGGGTCGCAGGGTTGTCCTGAACGAGGTCTGAGTCTGCCGGGCGAGGAAGGGTTCTTCACCGTCGGGCGGGACAAAACTTATGTTATTGCCGACGCGGTAGTTTCCGCCGAAGGAGACCATTTTGAAGTAGCTGGAGTTGAAGAAGATACCGGCAAGGGGTTTGCTGAAATCGCGCGCTTCGGGCAATACGTCGAAGTCCGCCGGGCGAAGGCGTTCGCGGTCGTTACGATAGAAAACCTCGAAGAACGACTGTCCGATGAACTCAAAGGCAAGTCCGGTGCGCGAAGTCCAGTCCAGCCGGGTTCCGCTGCGATCCCACACGCGCTGGTTCCAGAGGTTCGGTCCCCAAGCGATGAGAAAGTCGCCCTCGGGGCGGAAGCGGTAGCGGGTGAAGTTCCAGAAGTTTCGGATGCCGGAGCGGCTGACAAAGCCGGGTTTGGTCTGGAAATCTTCCCCGATGTCATTGTACTCGAAGCGGGTGAAGAGTTGCCGTCCGCTGCGGTCGAGCCGGGCGGTGTAGGCCGGCCCGGCGAAAAATGCGCCGTCCTCGTCGAGGGTGCGGCTGGTGACCGCCTGGAAGTTGCCGACCCAGTTTTCATTGAACTTCAGGCGGGCATCTACGCCGCCGACGCGGTTGTAGCTGCCGTCGAACTCGCGGCCGGTGTAAATCAGGCCGAGGCTGGACTGGTTCAGAATGTCACGGCTGACCCGCGCCGCCACAAAATGCGCGCGCTTGCCGAACTGCGGGTCGGTTGCGAGCACACTGCGGCCGGGCGACTGGTCGTCGATGAACATCGCGCCCAGCGCGTAGGGTCCTTTCTTGCCGGTCAGGCGGACGCCGAACTGCGGGTCGGCAATCCGCCGGGTGAACAGGAGGTTGATGGGGGTTTCAAAGAAGCTGGCGTTTTCCAGGAAGAAGGGCCGCTTCTCCGGGAAGAAGACCTCGAAGCGCTGGTTGGCGGTGACCTGCGGGTTGTCGGACTCGACCTGGCTGAAGTCGGGGTTGAGGGTGACGTCGAGTACGAGGCTGTCCTGCAAAACAATCTTGGCGTCGAGGCCGGCGTCGGCTACGTTGTCCTGCACGAAGCGCGGGTTGTTGCCGTCGAGGGTGTCGAGCGCGCGGAAGGAACGGAAGTTGGTGTAGGGAATCAACTGGATATTCCGGCCCGGGGAAATGTTCTGCATCCCCGTGAGTTTGGCCGCCTGGTTCAAGCGGCCGTCGATGCGGCTGGAGATGTGCGGCCAGAAGGACCACTCGCTGTTGCGCGGGATATTGCGCTGCAGGATAAGGCCCCAGTCCTGTTCGGCGCCGGGCTGGAAGCGGAGGCTCTTGAAGGGGATGGACATCCAGACGACGTAGCCTTCATCGGTCAACTGGCCGCGCGATTGCCAGAGAGTGTCAAAGGAAAAATCGGGGCCGTTATCTTCGCTCCAGAGCGCGTCGGCCTGGATGCCGAGCGGGTTCACCCAGAAGAGGAAGCCACGGCGCTGGTCGTTGAAGGTGTCGAGCGTGACTTCAATAAAGTCGTCCCCAAAGGCGTTCTCGCGGCGGGCCATGCGGGCGCGGATTTTATCGGGGTCGGTATCGAAAGCAACGACGACGATGTAGAGGTTCTTGTCGTCGTAGCCCAGGTAGGCTTCGGTGCGCTGCGTGGCGGGTTGGCCGTCGCTGGGGTTGCGCTGGACAAAGCCTTCCACCTTGGCCATGTGCAGTCCGGTCTCCCAGTCCGCCTTCATGGAAAGGAAAGCTTCCAGGGTGGGCGGCCGGTCCACCCGGGGGATGGTCAGCGTGGGCCGTGTGTCAGTAGACTTTGGGGATTTCGGGGCCGTTTCCGCCGCGCGTGCGCTCGTGAGCAGGCAGAGGACCAGCCCTGCCAGACAAAGACTCCCTCTCCGTAAATGTCGCAAGATTTCCCGGTTTCCTATTCATCCCCGTCCACACAAGCTTAGACGCTCGGGCGGCTAAAAAGTTATGAAAAATTTGAGAGGAACAGTTGGCAACAGATAAAAGCCGTTAGACGGCCAGTAGTTCGCGGACTTTTATCGCCAGGGCGTCGAGGGCGAACGGCTTTTGCAGAAACGCGCCTTCGGGGGCTGTTTTGTCAGAGGGGAGAACTTCCTCGTAAGTGTAGCCGGAGATGTAGAGGATTTTGATGTCCGGCCGCAGCCGGAGCAGCCGGCTGGCCAGTTCGCGTCCGGACATGCCCGGCATCACCATATCGGTCACCAACAGGTGGATAGTGTCGCGGTGCTGCCCGGCCAGGTTGAGGGCTTCTTCCCCATCAGCGGCCGACAGGACGGTGTAACCGCTCAAAGTAAGGAATTCTTGCGCCACCCGGCGGAGCGAGTCTTCGTCTTCCACCAGCAAGACGGTTCTGTCGCCGCCGGGGGCAGCAGTTATTTTCCGGGCCTGCTTGTTTAGGGCAGGGTCCTGGCCCAGGCGCGGGAAAAATATCTGAAAAGTCGTGCCCTCCCCGGGCTGGCTGAAGACGGTAACCAGGCCGCCGCTCTGCTTCACAATGCCATAGACGGTTGCCAGCCCCAGCCCGGTCCCCTTGTCCTTTTCTTTGGTAGTGAAGAACGGTTCGAAGATGCGGGCCAGGATTTCGGCGTCCATTCCCACGCCGGTGTCGCTGACCGAGAGGACAACGTAGGGGCCGGGGGAAAGGTCGGGCGAGCGGAGTGAATCGTGTTCCGCCAGCACGATGTTCTCCGTCCGGAGGGTCAGCCGGCCACCGCGGGGCATGGCGTCGCGGGCGTTGACGGTGAAGTTCATCAGGATTTGTTCCACCTGGCCGGGCTCGGCTTTGATTTCGGCGGGGGCGGGTTCGAGCGAAAGCACCAGTGTGATATCTTCCCCGATCACCCGGCGGAGCATCTTTTCCATCTGTTCCACGGCGGTGTTCAGGCTGAAGATTTCGGGTTTCTGAGGCTGGTTGCGGCTGAAGGCCAGCAGCTGTTTGGTGAGTGTGGTGGCGCGCTCGGCGGCTTTCTGGATCTCTTCGACAGCGGAACGGGCCGGATGGCCGCGGCCGATTCTTTCCTGGAGCAGTTCGCTGTAACCATAGACCAGGGTGAGCAAGTTGTTAAAGTCGTGGGCGATGCCCCCGGTCAGCCGCCCGATAGCCTCCATCTTTTGCGAGTGGCGCACCTGTTGCTCGAGCGACCGTTGCTGGGTGATGTCTTCGGCGACCACTTCAAAAATAGTGTCTCCCGGGTTCTCGCCCGGGAAGCTGTGGCCGCTCAGCCGGACGGTAATGAGTTTGCCGTCCTTCCGTTTCCATTCCACTTCGACGTTCACGAACCGGCCCGTTTCCCGGTGTTGTTCGATGAATTGCGCCCGTTGCCGGGGGTCGGCATATACTTGGGTGGCCATATCGAGGGCGAGGAGTTCCTTTTCGGAATCGTAGCCGAGCATGTCCACCAGGGCTCGGTTGAGCAGGTGAAATTTTCCCGCCACGTTCGAGCGATAGATGCCGTAAGGGGCGCGCTCGACCAGCGCCCGGAGGTCTTCGTCCTTTTGGCGCAGGGCAGCTTCCACTCGCTTTCGCTCGGTAATGTCGCGGATGATGCTGGTGACCAGCAGGCCGTCTTCGGTCTGGAGCGGGCTTAAACTTATTTCCACCGGGAACTCGCTGCCGTCCTTCCGGCGCGCCACCAGATCGAGTCCCTGGCCCATGGCGCGTATATGGGGGTTGGCATTATAGGTTTCGCGGTGGTGGATATGGTTCTCTTTGAAGGCATCGGGGAGAAGAAGTTCAACCGGCTGGTTCAGCAACTCATCGCGTTGGTAACCGAAAAGGGCTTTTGTTTGTGAGTTCGCAAGCACAATCTGGCCTTTCTGGTTGACGGCCACGATGGCGTCCGGCGCCGATTCCAGCAGCGACTGAAATTTCCGGGCCTCGGTGTCGGTTTCCTGGATGCTCGCGCGGAGGTTCTCTTCTGTTATTATTTGCCGGGTGATGTCGCGCCCGGTGGATACAAAGCTGAGAATGTTGCCATTGGAATCTTTGAGCGGAGCGATGGTCTTTTCTTCGTAGTACAGATCGCCCGATTTGTTTTTGTTTACATAGGTGGCTCGCACTTCGTTGCCTTCATGCAGGAAGGTTCTTTTCTGGTCATGAAAGGAATCTGGATGATGACCCGAATCAAGCAAGTCAACTAAGCTTTTTCCCACGGCCTCCTGCCGGGTATAGCCCGAAAGGTTTTCGAAAGCGGCATTGACGTACAGGATGGTGTCATCCCAGCCGAAAATCACGATGCTGTCGGAGGTGTGCTCGACCGCGCTGAAAAGCTCTTGCAGGAATGTGTCGTCAGTGCGCGCGGAAAGGGTCGGTCGGCTTCGCGGGGCTGCCGGTGACCGCATCGCTGATTTGCGGGCTTTGCTTTTTTTCCGTTTGGGTCTGGAGCTGCTCACATCACGTCCTGAAAACCGGATGGTTCCGAGGGGTCGAAAAGGCAGGAGGGAACAGAAAAACCCTCTCCGGGCAGAAAACCCGAACACCCTGCTACCCGCACAACCCCCAGCCGACAACGGTAAATTTGCGCCCTCCCACGGAAGCGCCGACACTGGAACACTTTTTGTCCCTTACTGTCGCCGGGGTGGGAAGTCTAGCGAAGAACCCGGGAATTCTCAAGTAGGGACCGGGGGCGAATTACCCGAGCAACTGGCGCAGTATTTCATTGACCTGCTTCGGGTTGGCTTGGCCACGGGAGGCTTTCATCACCAGCCCGACGAAAAATCCCAGCAGGGCCTGTTTGCCCCGGCGGAACTCGTCGGCTTTCTCCGGGTTGGCCTCCACAGCCTCCCGGCAGAGCTTTTCGATTTCAGCGGAGTCGGTAATTTGCTCCATCCCCTCGTCTTCAACGATTTCCTGCGGCGAGTGGCCTGTGGAAAACATTTTCTCGAAGACAGTTTTGGCCATTTTGCCGGAAAGCGTGCCGTTTTCGACCAGTTTGACCAGTTCGGCCAGCCGTTCCGGTGGGACGGGCGATGCGGCAATCTCCTGGCCGGTGTTATTCAGGGCGGCGAGCAGGTCGCCCTGAATCCAGTTGGCAACGGTTTTGGAATTGGGCGTACTGGACGCAGCTGCTTCGAAGTAGTCGGCCAAGGCTTGTGTGGCGGTCAATACTTCGGCGTCGTAGGGTGTAAGGCCGTACTGCTCAAGGAAGCGGGTTTTTTTGGCGGCGGGCAACTCCGGCATCCCGTCCCGGATACGATTAAGCCAGGCGTCATCGACCAGCAGCGGTAGCAGGTCAGGTTCAGGGAAGTAGCGGTAGTCGTGAGCGAACTCCTTCGAGCGCATCGGTTTGGTTTGCCCGGCGGACTGGTCCCAGAGCCGGGTCTCCTGCGTGACGTGGCTGCCGCTCTCCAGGACGTCCGTCTGCCGCTCGATTTCGTACTCCAGGGCGCGCACCAGGTAGCGGAAGGAGTTCAGATTTTTTACCTCGGTTTTGACGCCGAACTCCTCTGAGCCTTTCGGGCGCAGGCTGATGTTGGCGTCGCAGCGCAGCGAGCCCTTTTCCATGTCGCAGTCGCTCACCCCGGCGTACTGGAGAATCTGTTTCAGCGTGGTCAGGTAGGCGTAGGCCTCCTCCGGTGTTCGCATGTCCGGTTCACTCACGATTTCGGCCAGCGGGACGC
>CBDUYQ010000061.1:0-6678 GCA_965371475.1 uncultured bacterium | reverse complement strand
TTTCATCTTGCCGTGCAGCAACTCCACCTTCAAATCCTTGAACTCGGTTGTGGAAAGTTTTTCAAACTCCTCGGTGGCGGCCTTGAGTTCGAGCTTCGACTCTTCGATGACGGGATAAACGATGTAGGCTTGGCGGCCCTCGGCCACCTGACGCCGGACGGAGTCCCAGACCCCGGCGGCGCCGTCTTCGGTTATCCAGCGGGTGGTGATGGGTGTGCGGCCGGGCGGCATCTCATCCAATACACTCATGTCGAGGTCGCTGTAGAGAGTGAGCGCGAGGGTGCGCGGGATGGGGGTGGCGGTCATCACCAGAACATCCGGGTGGGCATCCTGGTTGCCCGCCTTGCGGATAAGCTGGAGCCGTTGCAGCACGCCGAAGCGGTGTTGCTCATCAACAATGATCAGGCCGAGTTTGTGGAATTCGATCTCTTTTTCAATTAACGCGTGTGTGCCGATCACCAGGTGGGTCTCGCCGGAGGCCAGGCTGGCGCGTTCGAGGCGTTTCTCTTTTGCCGGCTGGGCGGAGATAGCCAGGCCGATTTTGTACGGCGTGTCCTGGAAGCGTTGCAAGGCGCCGAGGTAGTGCTGCATAGCCAGTATTTCCGTCGGGGCCATCAGCGCGACTTGATAACCGTTTTCAATGGCGATGACCGCGGCCTCGAACCCGACGATAGTCTTGCCCGAACCGACGTCGCCTTGCAGCAGACGGTTCATCGGGGTGGGTTTGTTCATGTCACCGGCGATCTCTTTCAGGACCCGCTTCTGCGCGCCGGTGGGGTGGAAGGGAAGAATCTTTTTGATGGACTCGCGGGCCTGGTCGTTCAGCTCAAAGGCGATGCCGCGCGCCTTGCGTTCGCGGCGGCGCTTGAGCGCGAGGCCGAGTTGCAGGAAGAAGAAGTCCTCGTAGATGAGCCGCACCTGCCCCGGCGTGCGGAACTCTTCGATAAGCCCGAGGTCCACATCCGGGGGCGGGAAGTGGGTCTGTTGCAGGGAAGACCAGCGGTCGGGATAGCCGTATTTCTTCCGGAACTCTTCCGGCAGCGGGTCGGGCGGCTGACTTTTCGAGTAGCGCGGGCCCAGCCGTTCCAGCGCCTGGTAGATGTAGCGGCGGAAGACCTTGGCGCTGGCCTTGCCGGCGGCCTCGTAAATGGGAACGATGCGGCCCGATTCGGTGGACTCGGCCCTGGCCTTGGCCGGGGTGATGACATCGTACTGCGGCTGGAGCATCTGGCGCTGGCCGGGCCGGTAGGGGTCTTCTTCGACTTTGCCGTAGAGGATGACTTCGACGCCGGGCTTGAATACCTTCTGCAGGTAGTCGCCGTAGAACCACTTGGCGTAAAGGATGCCGGTCTTGTCGTCCACGGCCAGGTTGTAGCTGCCGCGCCCGCCGCGCCCACGGTAGCGGACCATCTGTCCGGTGACGACTTCGGCGCGCACGCAGGCGGTGACGCCGGGCGTGAGTTCGTCGATGGTCAGGAAGCGGGTGCGGTCTTCATAGCGGAAGGGGAGGTAGTAGAGCAGGTCTTCGAGCGTGAACAGGCCCTTCTGCTCCATCTCGCGGATGTAGTCGCGGCGCAGGCCCTTAAGTTCGCCGAGGGAAGAGTCGAGCGACAACGTCATCGCGCGTCACTATAACATGAGCGCAGGAGATTCCGCGCCGGAGCCGGGCAGGGTGTCAGGTGGTCTTTTCGCGTGCCAGTTCGGGGGCAAAAACGGGCAGGACGTGGTTGAGGCTCTCGCCCATGCGCAGGGCGACAGTGATCAACGGGCCGAACCAGGTGGCCTCTTCCTGCGGGGCCTCGTCGTGGAGAATCGAGCGGATGACGTGGAGCAGTTCGACGCTGCGGGCCACGGCATGGCTGAGCATGTCGAAGTGCGGCTTCCAGATGTATCTTTCATTGGACTTTTCCCGGTAGGCTTCCAACTCTTCTTCCATCCAGGCGACCAGCGCCAGGCCCATCTGCATGGTGCCGGCGCTCAAGGGCGGTTGGTCGGTGGGCAGGAAGGCGGCGCGCTCAGCGGGGGTCATACGGATCTGGGTTTGCCGGAGCGGGAGCATGGTGTCTTGCTCGGAGGCCTCGGGGGGGATTTCCGCCACGAATTTCTTGATGCGGGTGATGATGCCCTGCAGGTCGGTGTCTTTGCGCAGGTCGACATCGCCGCGCTGGAGCCGCTCGAGGGGGATGCGCTCACTCTCGGAGTCGAGCGGACGGCCCAGAATAAGGTCAGATTTGATGTCCGGCTTGAGAGCGCCGCCTCCTTCATCCACATGTAGCTCGGGAAGTTCCATCCGTTCGTACACGTCCTCGATAGCGCGGAGCACCTCCCAGGCCTCTTCGATTCGCGACTCGGAAACCTTGCGCACCTTGGCCAGTTGGGCTTTCAGCAGCGCATTAAACTTTTTGCGGAACTCCAGGTTGAAGTGGACGACCCGGGGCAGGACGCTGGGGTGGTAGAAGGATTCGGCCAGAAAGATTTTGATGGCGCGGGAACGCTCTACCAGCTTGGCGTGGATGAGCTTGTCGAAGTCAGTGTAGCCGGCCAGCAGGGCGCGCAAATCGTAGAGTTCGTCCAGTGATTTTTCGATCATCTGGCTGGGTTCGGGCAGGCCATGCTGTGGGACCATAGGTTCGATCAGGTCTTCGATGTCGAGGAGGAGTTCCGGGTTGGGCTTGTCGGTGAGCGTGAGTTTGCCGTCGAAGTATTCGAGCAGCAGGTAGTCAAGCTTGTCGCGGTCGTTGTGCGCGTGCGGGTTCTTGGCGAGGTAGTAGCGGATGACGGCCGCCAGCGGCTCCTCCGGGAGCGGCTTCTTCTCCAGGTAGGTCCGCAGGATAAACGCGCTGATGCCGAAGTCCGTCACCATGAGCCACTGTCCGATTTCCTGCAAGGCGTCGCGGGCCTGGTTGATGAGCATCTGGGCGGTTTCCTCGTCACCGGCCTGGGTAAGCTTGGCAGCCGATTGGAGGAAGTTCTGCACTTTGGCAATGTCCATTGGGGGGAGAGCGCCCTTTTTCATCAGCAGGTCGGAGAGGATGTTGGAGGAAAGGTCGATGACTGACCCCAAGGCGCGGATGTCCTCGCCGAGTTTCTGAATGTCTTCCTGTTGACTCACGAATCCCTCTGTGTGATTCCCCTGCGGCGGCAGCGCCGCTTGACAGTGTAGTCGGGCTGCCGGTATTAGTACAAGGTGTAATCGGCTGGAAGCCGGAAGGACGTTAACTGGCAGTATTTCAAGCAGATAGGTGTTTATTCGCTTCGCTTACCCTTTTTCTTCCTCTTCGTCTAAGCTATTGAGAGGCAAGAGAAAGAAACGATATGGATGGCGCCACATTGGAGCTTGTCAGCAACGCAACGGCAGGAGGGAGCGCGCTGAGTACGGTCGATGAAAGGGCCCTGATTCGCAGGGCGCAGCGGGGTGACCGCTCGGCGTTCGATGAGTTGGTGCGCCTGTATGACCGCAAGGTTTTTGCCTTGGCGCTGCGGGTAGTCCGGTCGCCGGAGGAAGCGAAGGATTTGTATCAGGAGGCGTTCTTGAAGGTGTACCGTTCGTTGCCGCGATTCCGGTTCGAGTCGAGCTTTTCCACCTGGCTCTACCGCGTGGTCATGAACGCCTGCCTCGACTGCCTGCGGCGGCAAAAAGCGCGCAAGGAATTTGCCGCTCCCATCGGGACCGAATCCGGGGAAGACTACTTTCCCTCGGTGGCCGACGAGAGGCCCGGCCACGACCCGGAGCGCGTACTGCACGCACAGCAACTCCAGCAGCGGATTCAGGCGGCGCTGGCCAGGCTCAACCCGCGGGAGCGGATGGTGTTTGAACTCCGGCACTACCAGGGATTGAAGCTGCGGGCGATTGGCGAGCTTTGCGAGACTACCGAGGAGACGGTCAAGAACTGCCTGTTCCGCGCCACGCGCAAACTTCGGGTGGAGTTGGGAGATCTGGTTTGAAGGATTTGCGAAGGAGATTCTAAGTTATGGAGAGGGTCATGCATTGTCACACACTGGAAGATAACCTCTGGCTCTATCTCTACCAGGAGATGCCGCCGGAAGAGCGGGCCGCCGCAGACGCACACCTGCAAGCGTGTGCCCCCTGCCGGGCCCATGTGCAGGAAGCCGAAGCGTTGCGCGCGCTGCTCTCGCAGCGGGAAGAGCCGGAAGCGTCGCCGGAGTTGCTGGTCGAGGCCCGGATGACACTCGATGAGGCCCTGGACCGCGAAGAGCTGGGCTGGCGTGCGTGGTTCCGGATGTTCAGCGGCAGCTTCCCGGTTTTTTATGCTTCCCGGGCCGTGGCTGTAATGAGTGTTCTGGTGGTGGGTTTCGGACTGGGCTGGGTGATGCGGCCCCGCACGCCCGAGGTTCCGGCAGGCCTTGTGGTTGTGCAGCAGCATCCGGTGCAAGGGGTTTCGTTGCCGGCGGCCCCGGAGCGGGGATACCGCATCAGCAACATCAGTCAACTTGAGCCCGACCCGGTGACCGGGCAGGTGCAGATTACGCTCGACGCCCAGCGGCAGGTGACGTTTTCCGGTTCGCTCGACGACCCCCGGATTCAGCAGGTCCTGCTCTACGCTGTCCGGAACTATGAGAACCCCGGCATTCGCCGCGATACGCTCGACCTGTTGCGCGACCACCCGGTCAGCCGCGAGGTCCGGGAAACCATGATCTACGCCATGCTGCACGATCCCAATGACGGCGTACGGATGGAAGCGCTGGAAGCGGTGGAAGAGTTGGGTTGGTCGCCGGAACTCCGGGATGCTTTCGTGACAGTGTTACAGGGTGACTCCAACCCCGGTGTACGGGTAGCGGCGGTCAATGCGCTGGTGCGGAACGCCGACGATTCCGTGGTGCCGGTGCTGCGCGAGATTTCTACCAAAGACAACAACAAATACGTCCGCCTGCAATGCGCTTCGGCGGTACGGGAGCTGGAACGGGAAGAATTTTAACTACGGAGTTGTAATGCTATGAAGAGAAATGCCCGAATCATCCAATCCCTGTTGCTGAGGACGTTGCTGGGGACGCTGCTGGCGGCAGCGGCCACCCCTGTGCTCCTGGCGCAGCAGAGCACCGTCCAGCCCGGCGAGGTCACCCGCGAAGGGCGCTACTGGGTTCGGACCCTGGACTTCTCCGTCGGCACACAGCCCGGGCGGACACTACACCTGCGTTCGGACCTCGGTTCCGTCCACGTGCAGACCGGCGGGAAGGATAACGTGGTCGAGGGCCGGCTGATCGTCAAGGTGTACAGCCGCAGCAAGCAGCGGGCGATGGAGCAGTTCCGCG
Organism: uncultured bacterium; assembly: GCA_965371475.1. Lineage (GTDB taxonomy): Bacteria > Acidobacteriota > Terriglobia > Acidiferrales > 2-02-FULL-67-57 > CBDUYQ01. The sequence continues at coordinate 1,407 of CBDUYQ010000061.1, read as the reverse complement.
GTATTACTTTGCAGGCTATGGTCGTCTCCGACGGCGTGCGCGTGGAAGGGGAAGTTGAAGATTCCGATGACCATGATTATGACCGGCTCAGCATCGTCTATGAAGTTACCGTCCCGAGCCGCTACAGCCTTGATATCGAGACCATGGCGGGCGCGATTGAGATGAGCGATGTGGATGGCACGGTGAAGGCCGTAACCGCCGGCGGTCACATCGAGGCAGAGAATATTTCCGGCCCGGCCAATGTGGAAACCGCCGGAGGCCACATCCGGCTGGGCAATATCGGCGCCCGGCTGAAGGCGCGCACTGCCGGGGGTCATATCCAGGTGGGGAACGTGGAAGCCGACGCCGAGCTGGAAACCGCGGGAGGGCATATTATCGGCCGGAAGATTGATGGCGAAGTTCGTGCCCAGACCGCGGGGGGGAGTATCACCTTCCAGACCGTGAGTGGTTCGGTGCTGGCGGAGACGTCCGGCGGGCAGATAATCATTGGCGAGTCCGGCGGTTCGGTGCGGGCGCAGACGGCGGGCGGCAGCGTACGGGTGTTCGGCGCGCGCGGCGCGGTGAATGTAGAGACAGCCGGGGGCAGTATTGACCTGCTGGACCTCAACGGCGGGGTGCATGCCGTGACCTCAGCGGGCCGTATTCTGGCCTACATCCGCGCTGACCAGAAGTCGTTTTCGGCTTCGCATTTGGAAACTTCCGTGGGCAACATCAAGGTGTATCTGCCGGTGAACTTGGGCGTGACCATTGAGGCGGAAATTGACAACGCCTACGGCCACCGCATCAAGTCCGATTTCCCCCTGATGATCCAGGGTAACGACCAAGAGTATGCCACCATCATCCGGGGCAGCGGCCCCATCAACGGGGGCGGCGAGGTGCTGCGGATTCGCACCACTATGGGGAACATCCAGATCATCAAGATTACCAAGAGCATCCTGCAGAAGTTCGAGCGCCAGAAGGAGCGCCTGCAAGAGAAGCTTGTGCGTCAACTGGAAAGAGAAGAGGAGCGCCACCAGCGCCGGGTGGAGCGCAAGAAGATACGGATCAAAATGAAAAAGAATAAGCAAAAGAACGACGATGAGGATGACGACGATAAGGATGAGGACGATGATCCCGGCGATGACAACCACGAGTAGCGGGACATCCTGCTGCCGAAGGACGGGGAGGAGCCAGTGAAGGTAAATAGCATGAAGAGATTGGAAGGCAGGCTTTGGAAAGGGGCTCTGGCCACGGTGGGTATTGTTGCCGGGTGGATATTACTGGCGGCGCTTACGGCTTCCGCTTCGGGCCAGCAGATCTGGAGCGCCCGCTACCCGCTCTCAGCGTCCGGCGAGTTGGTGCTCGAAAATGTGCACGGGCAGATATTGATCGAGGCCTGGGACCGGGCCGAGGTGGAAATCACCGCGC